>JAEMQG010000202.1 GCA_022758935.1 Candidatus Nitrosopumilus sp.
CAGATGATACATATTCGTTTATTGGAGATCCTCCAACTACAAAGAGATTTGATTATACACAAGCTTGGAAAGAAGTAGAATCATTTTTTGTGAAAAATGGTCATACGTCAGTTTCAAGATATCCAGTCGTGTGCAGATGGCGGGATGATCTTTACTTTACGATTGCATCAATCGTGGATTTTCAAAGAATAATGGGTTCAAAAGTTGTCTTTGAGTTTCCGGCAAATCCATTAATTGTTCCGCAAACTTGTTTAAGATTCAAGGATTTAGAAAATGTCGGAGTAACTGGAAGACATTTTTCTAGTTTTTGTATGATTGGGCAACACAGTATTCCAAATTCTCAGGGATATTGGAAAGACGAATGTGTAGATTTAGACTTTAGGTTGCTAACGAATCAATTTGGAATAAAAAAAGAAGAGGTTGTATTTGTAGAAGATGTTTGGGCTGGTGGAGGCTCATTTGGTTCATCATTAGAATATTTTGTTAGAGGATTAGAACTTGGTAATGCCGTGTTTACTGAATTTCAAGGAGAATTGGGAAAACACACAACACTTGATCAAAAAATTATCGATATGGGTGCAGGTTTAGAAAGATTTGCATGGATCACAATGGGAACTCCAACTGCGTATGATTGCTGTTTTGGTCCAATCACAAATAAGTTATTTCAAAAAATAGGAATTAATTCTGATTCAGAATTACTAAGAAGATACTTTACAGAAATTGCAAAGGGTTTAGAAAACTTTGAGGATTTGAGTGATGTTAGAAAACATGCAATAAAGAAGGTTGGATTAACAGATGATCAAGTAAATCGAATCATTACTCCACTAGAAGGAATTTATTTAATTGCAGATCATCTTAGAACCTTAATATTTGCAATTTCTGACGGCGCACTCCCAAGTAATGTAGGTGGAGGATACAATTTGAGAATGATTTTGCGCAGAGTCATTGCAACAATGAATAGAATGAATTTAAAATTAGATTTAGATGAACTGATTGATGCACATATTGATTATCTAAAAGAAACATATCCAGAACTGAATTCAAGTAGAGAAGATGTAAAAACAATTCTCAAAATAGAAGCTGGAAGATATGAAGAATCAAAATCAAAAATGGAAAAAGTTGCATTAAAACTCAAAGGAAAAGGAAAACCACCTACTGTGAATGAATTAATCACAATGTACGAATCAGATGGAATTACTCCAGATTATCTAAAAGATCTTGATGTAATAACAGAAATTCCATCTACATTTTATGCAAAACTATCAGATTTGCATCAATCTGAGAAGAAAAAAGGAGTGGAAAAACTGCCATTAGATAATCTTCCAGAAACAGACATGTTGTTTTACAAAGACGATCCAATGGAATTTGAGGCCAAAGTTCTCAGAGTCTTTGATAGATCAGTAGTGCTGGATAAAACATCATTTTATGCAAGAGGTGGTGGTCAGGAACCAGATTACGGAACTATTGCTAACTACAAAGTAGTTGATGTTAACAAACATGGAGGTATCATAGTACATGAATTAGAAGAAGGAATCCCAAATGAAGGAGATGTGGTAAAGTGTAAAGTAGATTCTTTACGTAGAGAAAACATTACAAAAAATCATACCAGTACACATATCTTAAATTCATCTTCAAGAAGTGTCTTGGGTTCATGGATTTGGCAACATTCTGCATTTAAAGAAGCAGATCATGCAAGATTAGACATCACTCATCATTCACCTCTTAGTGAAAATGAAATAAAAGAAATTGAAAAAGTTGCAAATTCAGTGATCAAACAAAATATTCCAGTCTCTATTGATAATTTTGACAGAGGAGTTGCAGAACAAAAATATGGATTTAAAATATATCAAGGTGGAGTTGTACCTGTAAAATCAGTTCGAATTGTATCGATTAAAGATTTTGATGTAGAGGCCTGTGGTGGAACACATGTTAAAAAAACTGGAGATATAGAAATCATAAAAATAACAAAAACAAAAAGAATTCAAGATGGAGTCGTACGAATTGAATTTGTATCTGGTCAAACAGCTTTTGATTACATCAAACAAAAAAAGACAGATGAGGTAAAAAATTTAGAAGAATCTGCACAAAAAGAACAAATGCAAAACCAAAGAGAAGAACGAAAACAAAAAGCAAGAGAAAAGATCCCAATTTTACTTGAACAGGTTTCTACATACGATGATGGCACAACTATAATTGATGAAATTCAAATACATATGACAAATTCTATGAAATTCTGTTTTACCTTTAGTGATCAATATGATGAATTTTTCCATATCAATTTTGGAAAAAAACTAGTCAAAGATAATCCAATGACAACATATGTTGGTATTTTTGAGACAGGGCCTACAATCAGAATTATAGTATATTCAGGAGAAGAGGCATCAAAGAGTAAAAACGCTGGAAATATAGCCAAATCAGTGGCTGAGATTCTTGGAGGAGCTGGTGGTGGAGATGCAAAATTTGCCCAAGGTGGAGGAAAAGACACATCTAAAAAAGATGAAGCAATTAACAAAGTAAAATCAATGATTTTAGGATGAAAGACATATGAAAATAAACTGGAAAGAAATTGAAACAAAGTGGAGACAAAAGTGGAATGAAAATAAAGATTTTGAAACAAATCCAAATGACAAACCAAAAAAATTCATCACGGTAGCATATCCTTATCCAAATTCACCTCAGCACATAGGGCATGGTAGAACATATACGCTGGCTGATGTTCATGCTAGATTTTATAGAATGCAAGGATTCAATGTCTTATTTCCAATGGGATTTCATTATACTGGAACCCCAATATTAGGAATGGCAAAAAGGGTAGAGGCGAATGACAAAGAACTAATCAGTAATTTGAAAAATTTGTATGGGGTTCCAGAAGATACAATCAAAGAATTTGTCGAACCAGTAAAAATTGCAAATTATTTCCATCAGGAAATTAAAGCTGGAATGATAGAGATGGGATATTCAATTGACTGGAGAAGAGAATTTACTACAATTGATCCGGTGTATAGTAAATTCATTGAATGGCAAATCAACATATTACGAGAGAAAAATCTAATCATTCAAGGATCTCACCCAGTTGGATGGTGTCCAAAAGATCAAAACCCAGTATCACAACATGACACACTTGGTGATGTGGAACCAGATTTTACAGAATATATTTTGATCAAATTCAAATTCGAAGATCATATTATTCCAACTGCAACACTAAGACCTGAAACAATTTTTGGAGTTGTAAATCTCTGGATCAATCCAGAGATCATTTACAAAAAAATCACAGTAGATGATGAAAAATGGATTGTAAGTAAAGAATGTGCATACAAGATGGAATTTCTAGATAAGAAAATAACATATGATGGAGAAATCAAAGGTTCAGAATTAATTTGGAAGACAGTAACAGTTCCACATAGAAATGAATCAATAGTAATGCTCCCAGCAAGTTTTGTTGAGAGTGAAACTGGTACAGGAGTAGTAATGTCAGTTCCTGCACATGCACCATTTGATTATCAAGCATTAATTGACCTCAAAAAATCAAAAATGGAGCCTGAATTATCCACAAAGGTCAATGCAATAACACCAATTTCCATTATTGAAACAGAAGGATATGGGGAAAATCCTGCAAAAGAGACGGTGGAAAAATTTGGAATTGTAGATCAAAATGATCCTAAACTAGAAGAAGCAACAAAGGAAGTATATGGAAAAGAATTCTATGGAGGAAAACTCAAATCAAACACAGAACAATTTACGGGAATCAAAGTATCTTATGCCAAAGACACCATAAAAGACTGGTTAATCAAAAACAAACATGCAGATATTTTGTTAGAGCTAACAAATACTCCAGTAAAGTGTCGTTGTGGAGCAGAATGTGTTGTTAAAGTTCTCAACAATCAATGGTTCCTAAATTATGGAGACAAAGATTGGAAAGAAATAGCAACAAAATGTTTTGATTCAATGAATATTTTACCACAAGAGATCAGATCAGAATTTAACTATGTAATTGGATGGCTACGAGAAAGAGCGTGTGCAAGACAACATGGATTAGGAACAAAACTTCCATGGGACAAAGATTGGATTGTAGAGAGTTTATCAGATTCTGTAATTTACATGGCATACTATATAATTTCAAAATTTGTTAATAATAAAACAATAGTAGCTGATAATTTATCAAAGGAATTTTTTGATTATATTTTTCTAGATAAAGGAGATTCAGATAAAGTTTCAAGCATTACAAAGATTTCACCATCTATAATTAATGAAATCAAAAAAGAATTTGAATATTTTTACCCAGTTGATTCAAGACATTCTGGACGAGATTTGGTACCAAATCACTTGACATTTTTTGTTTTAAATCATGTTGCCATATTTCCTCAAAGTAATTGGCCACGTGAAATTGTAGTGAATGGATCTGTTCTCATGAATGGATCTAAAATGTCAAAGAGTATGGGAAATATCATTCCACTCAGAAAGGCAATTTCAGATTACGGTGCAGACCCAATTAGATTGGCAATAATAATTTCAGCAGAATTATTGCAAGATGCAGATTTTAACATGGAGTCAGTTTCAGGCATACAAAATAAGATAGAGGCATTATTTGATGAGTGCTCTAGGCTCAAAGCAGAAAAACCAGAAACGCTTGAGGCAGAAGATAGATGGATTAAATCAAAAACACAGAACATGATATCTCAGGTAACTCTAGCAGTAGAAAAAATGAGATTACGTGAAGCATTGCATGATATTTTATTTGCATTTGAATCTGAATTGAGTTGGTACATGAAACGAGCAAATGCAAAAAACAGGAACAATATTTCAGGAATTTTACATGAAATTAATTCAACTCGAATCGCAATGCTGTCTCCATTTGCACCACATATTGCTGAAGAAATGTGGGAAAAATTAGGTCATTCAGAAATGGTGTCAAAATCAAGATGGCCAGAATTTTCTCAAAGCAATGTAGATGCAACTGCCATTCATTCAGAAGAATACTTAAAATCTACAATTGAGGATATTGCAAAAATTCTTAAAGTTACAAAAATAACTCCACAAAAAATCACCATATACAC
>JAEMQG010000013.1 GCA_022758935.1 Candidatus Nitrosopumilus sp.
CTATCCATACTAAATCATGTCAATATTGATTCAGAGCAAGAAATGCTAGGTTATGGAATCTCTATAATTTTACTAAATATTGGAATGTATGTTGGAATTCCTATCTTTGGAATTTTGAAATTATACCAGTTTAAAAGAAAATAGGATTCACAGTTAGAATTTCTAGTCAGGTTTTTATTTATGCAATTAAGTACTTGAATCAATGAAGACTAAAGCTATAAGCTCTTTCTTCGTATTATTTGCCATTGTAGCAGGATTAGTTGCAACAACACCAGCTGCATTTGCAGATCATACAGAAGTTACAATTAGCACTGCACCAGGATCTGGTACACCGGGTTGTGAAGATACTGCAGAAGGATGTTTCGTTCCAAAAGAAGCAACAGTAGATGTTGGTGGTAAAGTAATATTTTCTAACATGGATACTGCTGCACATACATTCACAGCAGGTGTGGCAGAAACAGGACCAACTGGAGAATTCGATTCCAGTTTAGTAGTGCCTAAAAGTTCATACGAATGGACACCAACAACTGCAGGCAAAGTTCCATACTTTTGTATGGTTCATCCATGGATGGCAGGATTAATTGTAGTGCAAGAAGCAGGAGCCGAAGAATCTACTACCACATCACCTAGTGATGAGGGATTAATGGTAGATATTGCAACAGGTAATGCAGGTCAAGGTGAAAAATTATCAATTGATCTAACTTTCACAACAATGTCTGGAGCTAGTGTTGAACATGTCAACTATGACATTAAAGCAACTCAAAATGGTGAAGTTGTTCTAAATGAAATGGGAGTACATGCTATGGGTAATGTCAACAATCACATGACATCTCCATTACCAGCAGCAGCATCAGGAACTGATCCAGTAAATGTTGAAGTAATGTTCAAAGGATACGGTGTTCCAGGAAGTGAAATGACCGGACCTGTTGGTAAAGTAACAACAAAGCAAGTTGTTCCAGAATTTGGTACAATTGCAATGATGATACTAGCTGTTTCAATCATAAGCATTGTTGCAGTAACTGCAAAATCTAAAGTAATTCCAAGATTTTAGGAATTAACTTTTTTCTATTTTCTTTTTATTAAAGCAACTATTGCTAAGATTATTGCTGCTGTTGCAATAGACATACCAAAAATTGCAAAGTCATATGCTACACCACCATTAACATTTTCTGAACCATCTTTCATAGAAGAAACTTCTCTTTGTAGTGATGAAATTGCAGTTTTGAGTGCAGTTACATCTTGACTTGATGAGGAACTACTAGTTTGAGGAAAATC
Organism: Candidatus Nitrosopumilus sp.; assembly: GCA_022758935.1. Lineage (GTDB taxonomy): Archaea > Thermoproteota > Nitrososphaeria > Nitrososphaerales > Nitrosopumilaceae > Nitrosarchaeum. Next base: position 1,276 of record JAEMQG010000013.1, read on the forward strand.
TAAGACGGTTGTACTTTCGACATCTTGAACTGGAATTTGTACGTCAATTGAAACTCCATTAATTTCTCCTTTCAAATTTGTGATATATGTTCCAGTTTTTGTTGGAATTACAGGTGAAAAATAGTATCCTATTTTTGGATCTGAGTTAATATCAATTTTCTTTGAAATTCCTCCAAACATGGCTGTAACTTCTACATTTTTGAATGCATTTGAGACTCCTTTGTATTGACCAGGTGTATCTCCAGGTTCAGTTATTTTAAAAACAAAATCGTTTCTGATTCCAACAACTGGAGGTTCTAGTCCCCAACCTACTTCAATTTTGTAAGGTTCTACCTCAACTGTTGTATGAGCAAAAGCTTGAGATACAAATCCAATAGAAAACAATAGTCCAATAAAACCCAAGGTAACAACTTTCATGACTGTTATTTTATTGCCACATGTTATTATCTTTGTGAATTGGTACAAACTTCGAATTAAATAAAAACTGTTTAAATTGTCAAACATAGCCTGAAAACTAAATGAGGAAATTTTTAATTATTTTACTTTTCATTTTGTCAATGTCTATTCCATATGCTGCAGCCCATCCATTTATTGTAGAGACTAGTCCAAATTCAGTGTCAAATGCACCAGTAGGAATTACAAAAATTATCGTTCATTTTTCTGAATCAGTCGAACCTGATTTTAGCTCTCTTAAGGTATTAGATAGTAATGGAGAACAAATAGATAACAAAGATTCTAAATATTTTGATGGTAATGATTCTCTAGTTGTTACTACACCTCCATTAGATGATGGAGTTTATACTGTAACTAGCAAAGTTCTATCAAAAGTTGATGGACATCTTGTATCTGCCGCATTTATTTTTGCAGTAGGTAATGGCAAAATTGATGTTGAATCAGGTCACAACCAAAATGTCTCTGAATTAGTATTTTTGCCTGAAGCTGGAGCAAGATTTCCAGGGCTTGTTGGTCAAACTATTGTTTTAGGTGTGGTAATTGCCTCAATGCTAATCTGGGAAACTCAAAATAAACAATTAATCAGAAAAGAATTAGATAAACTGGAATATTTTCATCATGGAAAATTCATGACAATTACAGGTATTGGATTGATACTAATTTTTGTATCAAATATTTTGATGTTAGCGATACAAACCATAAGATTAGAAACTTCAGTTTTAGATGTAATTCAAACTAATTTTGGAAAGATGTGGTTAATCAGAATGATAATTACAATTATTCTTTTTGGTTTATGGTTTGTGATGGATAGAAAAAAGAATCTATCTATAAAAAATAAAATTCCAATGCTTGCAGCTACACTTGGATTAATTGGAACTTCAAGTTTGATTGGACATGGTGCAGCCAGTGGAGAGGCACCTGCAGTTATTCTAGATTATATTCATAATTTTGTAGCTGCAGTTTGGATCGGAGGCATAATTTACTTTGTATTTACGTTACTACCTACATTTTCACAATTAGAGGAAACAAAACGGGAGAAGATGACTCTTGTTTTAATTCCAAGATTTTCAATTATGTTTATCGTTGCAGTAGGAATTGTAATAATTACTGGACCAACATTGATGTGGTTTTTGGAGAGTGATGTAGGTTTGATCACTGAGTCAATATATGGAAAATTAATTCTTGTAAAAATTTCAATTGCGGCAATCATGGTTGGATTAGGAGGATATTTGCAGTTTAAGATTCAAAAAAAGGCTGAAAAAGATTTACAGTCAGGTTCTATTGCAGTATACAAGAAACTAAAAAGATCATTAAAATTTGATGTAGTATTAGGAATTGTTCTTTTGGGAGTTGTTGCTCTACTTACAAATGGAACATTGCCTGCCGGAGAAATTAAACAAGTTGATGCTCAAAAAGTTTCATATGATTTTCGTACAATAGAATTTTCAGAGAATACAAAATTTGATATAGATATTACACCATTTTCTAGTGGTACAAACATAATTCTAGTCAAAGTTAGCGATCTTGAAAATAAACCGTTGAATGATTCAAATGAAATTAAAGTAAAGATATCCAATCCACAGAAAAATATTTCTCCAATAGAAATCCCCATGAAAATTATCAACCAAGAAGAAGGTAGGCCAGTTGAGTTTCAAGGAGAGTTAACATTTGGATTTTCAGGTCAGTGGCAAGTGGAAATAGAGACTCAAAGAAATCAGAATGCAAATGAATCAATTTTTATGAATTTGCTAATTAAACCAAGATTAACAGATCTTAAAACAGAAATTATAGAATATGCGTTACCTGAATCTTCAAAACCTCTTTATCCTTTGTATGATGGAAAGAATTCAATTTGGGTAAGTGATCCGTCTTCACCTAGATTATGGCAATTCTCACTTGATACGCAAAAATTTACCTCATACTCATTTGATGGATTAACCACCATGATACTAACACAAGATAATCAAGGAAAAATTTGGTTTACTGATACGCCAAGAAATCAGATTGGGTATTTTGATCCAAGTAATCAGCAGATTATCACAAAAACTTTACCAAAAATAGCACCGGTGATTGATGATAACATAGCTACTTTCATCCAAGCAGATTTTGATGGAAATATTTGGATTGTGATTACTAACAAAGATGTAATTTTGAAATATCAACCAGAGTCTGATACATTTGAAGAAATAAAGATGCCTGCAAGAGGATCACTGCCATTTGCCTTGACAATTGATGATGAGGGAAAAATTTGGTTTACCGAATCAGCCTCAGGCAAAATAGGATTTATCAATCCAAAAAATAATGACATTTCAGAATTCACACCTGAAAAGCCTCTTGCATCACCGGAGGCTTTAGTTTTTGATGATGAAGGGAATTTGTGGATTGCAGAACATACAGGTACAGCAATTACCAAATTTAATCCAATTCTTGAAACATTTGAGAGAATTTCAGTATCAAATCAAGAGGCATTACCTGATGGAATGTCATTTGATAGATATGGTAATATTTGGATTGCACAACATGGCGTTGACACGATTGCTGCATATGATCCATATAACAAAAATTTGATTGAGATTCCAATTCCAACTGCAACATCATTTGCACAATTTTCAACATCTGACAACAAAGATAATGTTTGGTTTGTTGAACAACAGGGAAACAAATTAGCAATGATAAAAATTACAGAGATTCCCATAACAATATCTCAAATACCAAATGTGTATGATTTTAAACTAAAATATACTGAGATTGTATCTCCATTAATTGCAATGGGCATAATTGCAACATCATTATTTTTTGTCAAAAGTCTAAAAGATAAAAGAAGATTAAATGAATTAATTATGTCTGGATAATAGTCCAGCAGACTTTATTCCCATTGTACATGCAAATATTCCAATTGCAAATAATACAATTGTTCCTGCTGGTGTTATATCAAAAATATATGAGATTAATATTCCAGCAACCACAGAAAATATAGAAAAACTCATTGAAATTATTGCAGTTTGTTTGAAACCCCTTCCATACATTATTGCAGTTACATTGGGAATTACAAATAGTGCAGAAATTAGTAAAACACCAACTAGTTGTATCGAA
>JAEMQG010000187.1 GCA_022758935.1 Candidatus Nitrosopumilus sp.
GAGTGATGAGTGTGTTGTCCGATGTGAAACTCTGGTGGTAGGAAATTTGAGACCAGATTATTCCATAGAATATGTACAAATGTACTTTCATACCATTCATGGCCTCCGGGAATACCGTTAATTATTAAAAATGCTCCAATAATTATTAACATCCACCCAGTAAGTTTTTCTATAGTTTCTCGGTTTGTAGTTATCCCTTTTGTAGCATTCACCCCAATTATAGCTAAAACGGATAACAAAATTAGAGGAATTGCTCTCCCTACTCCATGTACTGCACCAAGACTTGCACCAATCTCTACACTTCCAGTACTTGCTACATAAATTAAAAGCCAATAAAACATTGGATTGGGACAACCAACACCAGCATTTCCCAACAACAATCCCATGAAAAATGATTTTGTATAGTCTCCCCGATTTTGAATAAATTTTGGAGTTCCAGAGTATGTTGGTAATTTTAATTCAAATAATTTTAGCTGTGACAAGCCAAAAAGAAATGCTGCAATTCCTGCAATCAAAAACATGTAAATTGAAATATCATCCAAATTTGCTGTCTTACCTAGTGCACCAATTGCAAATCCATAAAATGCAATGGTTATTGTAAGACCCGCACCAAACAACAGAGCCATACTCAAGCCTTTCTTTGCACCTTTACCCATACTAAGTGGAATTATTATGAAGACTAGTGGAAGTGTACAAGGAAGAATTATCATGGATAATCCAGCAAGATATGCAATTACTAACCAGGACGGGTATGATAATTCGTTTCCTGCACGCACTGCAGTTTCATTGGTAACTGCAAACACTCCTCCAACAAAAATTAACGAAAAAAGAATAAACACAGCAATTACAAGTGATTTTTTTGCTGCGACTTGACTTGACATAACTTTAGTGATTTTTTCAGATATTTAACGGGTATTTTGAGGCTAAATGAAATTATTGAGATAAATCCTGCCTTAAACTATTCCTGAATTATTAATCAGAGGTCAATTTTTTCCATTCCAGATTTGAGAGATGTTTCCAGTCCCAAGGACATTTCAACTTGCAATTTTTCTAAATGTTGTTGAATATTTTTCCCATTTTCGGTCATCCCATAACTGTGAACATATTTCATAATAGTTTAATTTCATAATATAGCTAAAAAATTACAAATACAGCTAACTAGGTATAATATGCATTTTTTTTCAAAATCTTTTGAATTGTCTCAGAAAATACAATACAAAACAATTATTTTTCCTGATCACGTTTATGCTGAAATTCAAAAATTACAAAGAGAATTATCGTATAAAGATGGCAAAACTCACAGTATTACAAATACGATCAATTTATTGTTGAGATTTTGTATTGATAAAGAAAACTATTTGATCTTTGTCCAGGATTATCCATTTCTTAGAGATTATCTGTATGGAAAAAAATCATTTTTGGATGAATTTATTTCAAGCGTTTTCATATCTGCTCATTAACTGAAAAAATCTAATTTAATAAGAATTGGAGAATTATTTTTTAAGATTTTTTCGTAGCGTCTCGTTGATGATTTCTGAAAAACTAACTATTTTATTAGTATCTTTAATTTTCTTTGCTTGAATCAGTCTTATCTTTTTGTCCAAATCATCATCAATCATTATTGTAACTCTTTTTGACATGATGAAAGATGCTCTTTTTTTCTCTAATAAATTCATGCTGGAAGATCATCAAATTAGATGCAGTATTTTGCTATACAATACATTAGTGAGTGATTTGTTGAGTAGTGGTTGTGTTGGAAATATTTTGGACATGAGTAGACGTGAAATTGCATTTGTATGAATGACCTCAAGTTCAATTCTTTGATCATGAATATTGTATTTATTAGTGTTAATATCTCACTGAATTATTTTATCCAAATGTAAAGGTAAAGATCTCAAATCCTGGAGTTTCTACAAATATCTCTAATGTATGATTTTCAGATGAGTTTGTCTTCACAATATTATATAATCCTGGCTCATGAACGTGCACCTGTCCTTTATCTCCAACGTCTTTTCCATACATTGAAGATTCGATAGTTTTACCATCAATACTAATTCGAAGATTGGCGTCACCGGCAGTTACAATATTTACCTCTTGTCCACTATAAGGAACAACGATGGATCCTGAACTGGAAATTAACATCATACTTCCTTGCAAATTCTTCCATGTTCCATCAAGATAGAAATTATGTAGTTGCTTTGATTCTGGAATGGAATAATTTACATCCTGATTTGGTTTAAAGCCCTCCGGACTTCCAAGTTGATTTCTTCCAGATACAAAGTCATATCCAAAATATAATTCCGGAGTTCTAAGCCCGGAAGATTCGAATTCATCAATCTTGACGAGTTCTTTTGCCGATGATGCGTTTAATCCCAAAGATTCGTTTCTTTCTCGTAGTAGATCTTGTATTACTTTCTCGGTTTCTTGATAGCCACCCTCACCAATATGGTCATATCTAATATAGCCTTCATGATCTGCAATGTATTTTCTAGGCCAATAGTTATTCTCAAACGCATGCCATATTTTGCGGTCATTGTCTAAAACAACAGGATAATGTATTCCGTGTTTTTTTACTGCCACCTTTACGTTTTCAATATCTTTTTCAAATTCAAATTCAGGAGTATGAATACCAATTATCAATAAACCTTGGTCAGAATATTTTTCATCCCAAGCTGTGATAAATGGCAAGGTTCTAACACAGTTTATGCAGGTATATGTCCAAATGTCGTAAAGTACGACATGATCATGTATTTTCTTTTGCAGTTCATCAGGTAGCGTGTTTATGTATCCTGAAATTCCAACCAATTCCGGTGCTTTCTTGTATCCAAGTTTGCTGATTTTTTGTTCAGAGTTTGATGTTTTAGATTCATCGGATATATTTCCAAGAGTTTGTTGCGGTTGTGAATCCAATGCAGATAACGATAAACTGAGGACAATCACTCCAGCTAAAATTGCTATTCCTAAAATTAATGGGGTTTTTATTTCTGATTTCATTTAATCACCCTAATAATACCAACTTATCTAAAAGAGGAAAGTTTGCAATGTATGCAAGTTGATTTGTAAATACAAGAATACCTAAAATTATAATGAATCCACCTAATATTACATTATAAAATTTTAAATGCTTACTCATTGCTCGAATTATTTTTGTAGCCCTTGAGAAAAATACCCCCATAAGGACAAATGGAATTCCCAGTCCCAGAGAATAAGCTAATAACAAATGAAATGATACTGATGGTGTAGTTGCAGCCAAAGTTAGAATAGTTCCAAGGATTGGACCCACACACGGTGTCCATCCTGCAGCAAAAGCAAGACCAAATACAAAGGATAATGGATAACTAGATTTTTTCCTTTTTGGAAAAAATTTCTTTTCTACATTCAGAGCTCTAATCTTTGTTGATAATAACAAGAATATTCCAAATGATATAATGATTATTCCTCCAATATAGTTTAGACTTTGTAGTATGTTGCCAGCCGCAGTTGATAAGACACTGTTAATCAAGACGCCTAAAGCCGAAAATACAACTGAAAACCCTAGCACAAAAAATATGGTATTTAGAATTATTCCAGTTCTGTTAATTGATATGACAGAGCCACTTTTGGAACTGAGTTCTGTAACTGTAGTGCCTGATATGTATGCAAGAAAAGCTGGAATCATTGGTAGTATGCATGGTGCAACAAATGATCCAAGGCCAGCAATTAGGGCTACAAGTATCGTGACATCTGTCATGAATATGATATTTCAATTGAGCAATAAAACTGATTATCCAAGTTAGACCCCAATCTTTTTTGATTGAATTATAAGATTTTTGATGTCAAAAAGATTGGGGTGAGAAATGGAAAATCTTCTTTATACTTTTTGAGGAACTCTAATTCATGAAAAAATCTTTGCTAATTATTGCAGCCGTTGCAATAGTTACAGTAGGAGGGGTGTTTGCAATATCACCATATTTTACAAACACCACTGTTGATGAAGCACTGCCAAGTACCGCAGTCCAGTCAATGATGGAAGAGAAGGCCATGATGGAAGAGAAGGCCATGATGGAAGAGAAGGCCATGATGGAAGAGAAGGCCATGAAGACATACGTTGGGACCTTTGTAGGTGTGGGCGATGGAATACATGATGCTCAGGGGATTGCAAAGACAATTTCATTAGAGGATGGAAGTAAAGTTCTCAGATTAGAGAATTTCAAAGCTACTAACGGCCCTGATTTGTATGTATATTTGGCCGCCAATACTAAGGCCTCTGAGTTTGTCAGTCTTGGAGAACTAAAGGCAAACAACGGAAATCAAAACTATGAAATTCCTGATGGTACAGATCTTGAAAAATATAATAAAGTCCTAATTTGGTGCAAAACCTTTGGTGTTCTCTTTGGAAATGCGGATTTATCTTCTCAATAATTTTTTTATTTTAAATAAACAAATGATTCCATAGTAAGGAATCCTAGTTTTTATATCAGGAATTGATTTTTTTCTTAATGTTTGTATTTACAGTTAATTTCCCCATATTTTCTTTTTCCACAATAATTCCAAGGAACGTTTTTTGTTTTATTGATTCTTTTACAGGAAAAAATGATTCCAAGTTAGATCCAAGATTTAAGATGATACTCTGGTCAATAATTGCAGGCACGAGAGGCGGCGTCAATAGAGCAAAAATATTGAATTTACTTGTAAATATGCCATTAAACGCAAACAAAATTGCAACAATATTAAATCTCGATCACAAAACTGTAATTCATCATGTTAACATTTTGACAAAAAATGAATTGATAATAAAAGAAGAAAAAAATTATGCAGCATCTTACAAACTAACTCAAATAATGAAAGATAATCAAATTGTACTTACGGAGATTATGGAGAAAATTGGAACAAAGTAAATTAACTTATTTCATAGGAGTTTATTATGATTGATTTTATGATTGCTGCAGTAATTGCAGCTCTTGCAAATATTGTATTGTTGGTAATAACAGTTGCAACTTATGTGCAAAACATGAGACTGATCAGATCATACTATACACTTGGTTTGGTGTTAGTAGCAACACTACTAATGATTCAAAATGTCGTAATTGTCATCTTTTGGGCAACCCTTTACATGCATAATTCAGATCTTATGAAATCTGCAGATATGGTAGCACACTATCTGTTTGCAATTAATATTGTGCAAACAGCTGGATTATCGATTTTATTGTGGATTACAAGAAGGTGATCTAATTAGATATTATTTGTAGTTTGTAACTAACTTTTTTTAAACAAAATTTTCGCTTCTTTGAATTTTTGTAGTCATATAGATTATTTAGGTATAATTTAGGATAATTCTATCATTACTTGAAAGATTAAACCAAAGAAAATTAATTAAAAAAGATCACCTTAGAATATGAAAAATTTCTTTACGCTATCTTTTTTTATGTTTAAGATAATTAGATATTATTTTACCTGCCATCTCATCAGATGTTATATCGTGTCTGTTTGACTCCCCTGCAAGTTTTTTTGCCATGTTCTTTGACAAATGAAGTGAGACATTTTGTTTTATCTGCATTGCCTTTGCACGCTTTAATAATTTTTCATGAGATGCTTTTGGTGAACGCACTAGCGCAGTAATGTATTTTTTTCGTAGCTTTGAATCAAAATTTGATATTTTCTGTACAATTTTTTGCACCTTTGGGATGTTTGGTATGACAAGGTAAAGTTTTGTCATTTCATCTCTTGTAATCATTTTGGGGACTAGTGATTTTAGACTATCAGGAACTCCTGCAAATCCCAAGTATTTTTTCAGTGTGGTCATTGACATACCCATTGACTTTGCAGCAGCTGATTTTCCAACTTGTTCACTCAAAAACTTGCAGGCCTCTGCAATGTCTTTGTGGTTCATGTCGTTTCTGTGAATGTTTTCTACAACAGATGCTGCTTTTGCGTTTTCTAGATTGTATTCTGTCTTTTTGGTAATCAGGTGAACTGGAATTTTTTTTGCACCAAGGAGGCTCATTGCAGCAAGTCGTCGCTGGCCCGACATTAGCAAGTACGTGTTTTTGTCCTGTTTTTGTACAAGTGGTGGATTTAGTAGTCCCTCGTTTTTGATTGATTTTGCAAGCTCTGCTATTCCCTCTCTGTCGAGTTTTCTAGCCTGTGCCTCTTTCCAAACCTTGATTTGCTTTATCGGAAGTTCTTTTAGTCTGTATGTAATGACTGGTTTGTACTTTCTTGACACGGTTTTTTCTTGATATCTTCTTTCTTAAGTCATGATAGTCTATTGTAAGTAATTTTAGCTTTAATTCTTCAAACCAAATTCAGCATTAAATTAGTGAATTAACAAGATTCAAACTAGAGCAGGTCAAGAATAATTTTCATACATTGCAGAGACAACTACTTGTGTGGCAATAATTTAGGCACAATTATTGAATCTAGTGAGACTTGGCACGTATTTTAGACTATAAAACCAACGTGAAACAAGACAAAATCATGAGACAGTAAGTTGTGATACAAGAAGAGTTTGAAAAACTAGTGCTAGAAGGTTGGAAGTTTCTTGGAAATCTGCCAAGTGGCAAAATTGTCATCAAAAATGGCAGGGCCTGAACTATCAGTTAGTATGGGCCCACAGGGATTTGAACCCTGGATTTTCGCCGTGTAAGGGCGACGTCATAACCGATCTGGACCATGAGCCCAGAAACATTCCTTGATGAAAACCATTTAAACTTTGAGACAAGTAAGAATCTAGAAATTTGATCAGAGTTTTGGACAAGTATGGTTGATTTAGATTTTTTTTCTAGTCCGATAGGATTAGGCCACGCAACAAGAGACATTGCTATTGCAAACAATTTAGAAAACATTTCAACAAAATTTGTAACAGGTGATGGAGCTGCAACAATAATAAAAAATTCAGGTTTTAGTGTCAAAGATGTATACATGCCTCCACAATTCATTGTGGAAAATGGAGTGTTGAAAAATCCTACAAGATGGCTATGGAGATATTACCAATATTATAAAAGATGTAAAAAAATATCTAGTAAAATTATAGAGTGTGATAAACCAAACCTAGTTGTAAGTGATGAAGATTTTGCATCACTTTCTATTGCCCAAAGTAAGAAAATACCGACTGTTCTAATTACAGATATCATTCAAACTAATTTTGTAAAGGGATTAGCATCATTTATTGAAAAAAAGATGAATAAATCAATGCAAGTAATTATAAAAAAATGTGATACTGTAATTATTCCTGAAAATGGTCCTGATGAAGAAAATATTAAAAGGGTCGGTCCTGTTGTGAGACAAACAAGTTTTTCAAGAGAAGATCTTCGGAAAAAATTTGCTTTTGACAAAAAGACGATAGTCGTTTCAATAGGAGGAACAGATGCAGGATTGTTTCTCATTGAAAAAATGCTGAAATTAAAACCAAAAATGGATCTTGATTTTGTCATAGTTTCAGTTACCTCCTTGAGTAAAAAGTTTGACGAGGCTGTTAGAAATTTGGAATTTGTAGATAATCTTCATGAGATGATTTATGCAGCTGATGTTCTTGTATCTCTTGCAGGCAAGTCAACCATAGATGAAGCAAGAGCGTATGGAACGCCTGCAATTTTTATTCCAATAAAGGGTCATTTTGAACAAGAGGACAATGCCAGAGGAGAAGGATTTGTTTTTGATGATATTAATAGATTGGAAAAATTAATTCTAGAAAAATTAGATCAAAGGCGAACCCCTGTGGAAACCAAGGGGGCAATCAAAGCTAGTGAGATAATTAAAAAGTTGATTTGAAAGATCCAATCCTTAATAGATGGTCAATTAATTTTGTAAAAATGCGATGGTAAAATTAGTTGTAGCCAAGTTTGGTGGAAGTGCACTTGGAATTGATGGAGTATCCATTCCTCTGGTCATTGATAGAATTAATGATTTAAAGAAAGATTCCAAAGTTATTGCAGTTTTTTCAGCCCCCCTTACAATTCAGAATGGAAAAAAACGCTCCCTTACAGACGTAATTTTAGAGCAGGGAAGAAATGCAGAAAATGGGGAAAAGGCAAATTTGGATGAAATAAAGGCATGCTATGAAAAAATTTTGGAACTGGTAAATGCAGAGAACAAACAAGATTGCAAGAAAACCATTGATTTGTTCCTAGATAAAGCTCAAACTGCACTAGATGAGGCCCTTGAAAAAAAGGAATTTGTAGATGAGATACGTTCACGAGCACTTGCCTTTTCAGGTGAAATTTTAATGTCACATGTAATGAATTACATTCTGAAAAGCAATGGAATAAAGAGTGATGCAGTAAGTTATGACAACTGGCCAATAATTACAGATCACAACATTGAATCAACAAATTTTCTTGCATCAAAATCTAGAGAAAGATTGGATAAAACTGCCAAACTTGTTGAAGAAAATCAGGTAGTGACAATTGGTGGATTTATTGGCAAAACTCTGGAAGGCGTAACTACTACCTATGAGCGAGGAGGTTCGGATAGAACAGCAGCTGATCTTGGAATATTATTTCATGAAAAATATGAGACCAGAATAGATTTTGAAAAAGACATCTCTGTAGTATCTGCAGATCCAAAAATTGTTGAATTTGGCCTGAGTGATGTAGACCAGTTATCATACAATGAAGCAAGACTGGCAGGAATGTTTGGAATGAAGATTTTAGATCCAATTGCAATAAAGGAAATTGTTGAAAATGGCGTCGATATTCCAATAATTGTTACAAACATGCAAAAGCCATCAAAAATTACTACAATTAAGAGAATCTCTGATAATAACACTGGCCATCCAATCAAAATAGTTACTGGTAAAGAAAATTGCGCCATTTTTAAAATTGAGACAAGCTCTGGGCAACGTCTTATATCATCCCTTGATAAAGAAAAAAGATACAACGAGTATGTTATTTTATCACCATTTACCAAAGATGGAATTGAATTTTCAAGAATTTTATTTTTGGATGGGGATTATGTAAAGAAAAATGAGAAATATTTTCTTGCATTTGATTCACTTGCATCAATTACATACAACCGGGGAGTAATCACATTAATTGGCGATGAGATGTGGAGAGTGCAGCAAGTAGCATCAAGGACCAGCGCAAAGATTGGCGAAGCTGGACTAAACATTTTGAATATGGATGCACAAGAAGAGACTTCAAGAATAATTATTGTGATTGAGGATTCTGGGGATAACATCAAAAAGGCAATCAATGCAGTTCATAAAGAAAAATCAGAGATTAATTTTGATTAAGTGAAAGTGGCGTTACGGGCTTACACCTGTAGCGCCATTAAGGGTTTATTCATGGACCGTTATCATGATTTAGTCCGGCGTTACCCAAAAACACGCGTTAGTTATAGTTGATTTTTCTAGTATTTAGAGATGATCTATATAGATCAGTTAGTTACGCTCAGCTAAAAACCACAAAATCAGTCCTACACCAATTATTGCATACCACTTGAAGTTTTTTTTGTTGATGAAAATATTTGCAGAGCCCAACTCGTCAGGATTGGCTTTGCGGATTTTTCTCATCTCAAATGCTTGAGCAATCAAGCCCCCTGTAAGAAGTACGATTGCTAAAAATCCCAAAATCCACTGCATGAATTGGGTTGGAATTTTGGATTATTTAGAGATTGTATAAATGGAATTTTGATTCATAATCTAAAAAAATATTAATAAAAAATTAACCGTTGAGTAGATTAGAAATTTCAGTATTTTTTGCAAGATTGTATCATTAAAAGAAACTAGATTTCTAATTTTCAAGTTGGCAAAAAATTTCAGCCATCAACTTTCTAGAGTATATTTTTTTGAAATAGTGTTTCAACAACTTTTGAGCATTCTGATTTTTTTGATCCACTAGAGTTACAGTTTGAGGAGAAAGTTTATACTAAATCCAAAAATCGTTAAATACTATTTATTGATTTTGAAGATGATTTGAGGGCTGAAATTATTATCCTATCTCATGATTTTGTTTTTGATTCAGAATTTTGCCTAGATTATACATATAAAAACACTTTTGATTTTAATAGTCTGTATTACTACTTTGCTGACTATGACAAAATTGTCTACAATCTTCCCTTAAATGACAAAAGATTGTTTGAGAGAGATATTGAATAATAAGAATTTTGTTAGATTTACTAGTTTAATTATAATATTTTCTCTTGCAGTTTTTTCTACAAATTTTTTATTTGGATTTACCAATTTTGCCAACCAACAACCAATGATTCCAGTAGCACATGCAGCCAACGTTAACCTGTTTGTATCAGCAGAAAACTCTCAATTTGATAACTACATATCAGGACCTCAAGTAATTGAGGTTATTGTTAGCGATGTAGACATTAACGATGTAATTACTGCTAAAGGCGAACCAGATGTCACAGTCAACGGAAAGACACTAAGAATGGTTCAAGCTGATGACGGTAATTGGTATGGTTACTTTGCAGACATACAAATGGCACAAATAGCTGATCAAACTTCATTTCTAGCTGGTATTCCGGGTATGGGTTTGGACTTTGGTACCTTTTGTGATAATAGTTCAGCTGGTCTTCGAGGGGGTGGTTCACTTGTATTTAGTGCACCAGAGTCTGTTGGTCTTGCAGTACCAGGTGATGTAACAGGTGGTGTACAAGGAACAACTACCATAAAAGGTAGTACGACTTGTTCAGGTGTTACAGCAAACACTTTAGGAACACCACACATTAACGTAGTAAGACAAGCAAAACAGATCAACCAAAAATTGGCCAACACTGGTCAGATTAATGTTGATGTTGATGCATGGCCATTTATCCAACTCTACGATCTAAACCCATCTGGTAAAGTTGTAATTCAGTACAACAAAGGTGGTGGTGCTCAAACAACAACACTTACTTTTGATAAGGTTGACCAATTTGCCAAAGCAAGTTTAGATAGATTTGCATATACAACAGGGTCTGATGTTCATGTCACGATTACTGATTCATGGTTAAATATTGATCCAACCGACGAAGATTCTTGGACATTTGGTACCGTAGGAACCCCCTCGACAAACTACCAAGTATTCGATAAGAATGGTGGGAACTTGGGCGATGTTACTTCTAACATTGGTGCAATAAGTCTAGACAATCTTTCGGACCTAATGTGTGGAAATAATTGTGTACTTAGAGTAAACCCCAATGTACAGAACAAACCTGTTGATGTCATTACCTTACAAGATAATGGAGATGACAATATCATTCATGGTGATACAAGTACTCAAAATCCATACGAATGGAAGACATTAGGTGGAAACTTGTTGGGACAATTACCAATTACATTGACAGAACAGGGTTCAAATTCTGGAATATTTGGTACATATGATGAATTAAATAGATCTGACATTAAAATTACAGCAGATGCAGCAAGGGGAACCTCTGCATCTTTGAATTATAATAATATCCCAGTTACAATTCTTGTAGGATTTAACTTTGCAACAATTGATATCAAACCAATTGATGCTGAATGGTCTTCTGGTGAAGAAATTCCAATTTCTCTAGTTGACGGCGATGCAAACAGAAACAGCAAAGTCAAAGAGCACTTGGATTTATTCAATCCTAATGTTGATTTGATTCCATCTTTAAGGACAGGTATACCAAACACACTAGTTGGCTTAACTGGGGTTACCTTAGATGGTTTTAATGTTCCTTTCACTGTACAAAAATTCAGTGATAGGGCATTACTTGTCACTGAGACTCGAGCAACTATAACCCCTGGTGATACTCTTTCTTTATCATTTGGAACTATGGCAGACGTCTTCAAATCAACACCAATCAATAAGGCCAACTTCCACGGATTCGCACTATTCAATTATGATGTACGTGCACTGAAAAATACTGGAAACCTTGAAGGTATTACCTCAGTTGACATTACGTTATCTGGAGTACCAACCTTTACAACTCAAGCCTTACAGGGCTTAATTCTACTACCTCCAACATTTGTTGCAGGATCTACAGTTCCAATTCCAGGAACATTTGGTGCAAACGCAGCTACAGTTCCACTCACTGCAACATTTACAATAAATGGTGCTGTCGGTGATTCAATACCTGCAGGTACAACATTACCAATAGTTGCTGATGTCTTTGGATTCGGTTTTACAAATGATGGTAGAGAAAACAATGAAAGAATTTCTAACCAAATAATCAGATTAGAGCTAGAAGAGACAGGTGGTAACACTAGTACCTTTAATGGTACACTAGAGTACACCATGATCAACCAGCTTAACATACTTAATCCAGTAACATACACTACCCTAGTACCAATTTCTAATGAAACAAGCTTTATCGTAATGGATGATTTAGATAACGAAGGAGATTCTCCACTAGTCACATATAATGACTTGGGAGTAGATGGTACTGTAGTTCAAGTATCTGATCAAGAAGTAGTCAAAACTCATCTAGGTATTGCAGAATTTGACAAAAAAACATACAATATCGATGACACAGTTACAATTACACTTGAAGATTTGGATCTTAACGTACACAATGATCTTGTCGATATCTATACAGTAGTCACTATACCTACTGATGCCAACTTTGATGTAGTTGGAGATAAAACCGTTACAAACGGTGGTACATCAATTGCATTAAGCACTGGTGATCAATTAGGTAGATTACTAGATGTCACATTTGATGATTTACAATGGAAGACCCCAGCAGCAACAAGTTCTTGTCTAGCCCCGCTAGTAACACTTGTTGGAACAAATACTGGATTAGGTGGAACTGGATTATTTTCCCTTGTGGAGACAACTGGATCTTCGGGTATCTTTACTGGTGACTTTAAATTTCCTAAGGCATGGTGCAGGCCTGGTGCGACCGCTCCTGAATCTGTAACCGATCTCGATATGCTAGTTAACTATGTTGACTTTAGAGATGCATCAGGGGACATCATTGATATCCCACATGGTGATGGAAAAAAATATGAATTACCTTTAGTTTCAGGATATTTTACGCCCCCAAGAGGATTTCAAATAACGAGTATTATTGGAAATAAAACTTCGACTGAAACAAAAAACTTTTTTTTCCTTCAAGCAACTCATTATTTAGATTCTGCTGAAATAAAAAATTTAGAAAATCAGGGAATAACCTTAGTTGATTTTCTTCCTGGTTTTGCATATGTTGCAAGTGCAAATAGTACTAGTTTGAATGCATTTCCATTTAATTCGCTTCCAGAATTTCGCTCAGCTTTTCCGATAGAGCCGCAGACTAAGTTGGATTCCAATGTTAAGAGCAAAGACATTCCTCCATGGGTGTTTCACTCGAGTTCTCCCGGTGTTGATGATAAGACCGTTTTTACAGTTTCTTTTTTTGGACCAATTTCTCCCAAAAAAATGGAGAAAATCATTACGGATTATGGTGGAACAGTAGGTTCAACAATTGAAGGTATTTCTGCTGTCTCTGCGCTGATGTCTTTTGATCAAGTCACTGCACTCTCAACACACTCTGGAATAAAGTTCATCACATATCAAGATCCTCCATTAGAACCAGAAATTGCAAAAGCAAAAAAAACTGCAAATATTATGTCTCCTCCAGTTGGACAAGTCGGTTTGTCTGGAGAGGGAGTTTTTGCCTTAGTTGTTGATACATGTAAAGTTGAACATAAAGATTTAGGAACTAGAGTATTTCTGGTTAACCATTATTGTCCCCCATTGGTAAACTCTCCAATTGTGGATCATGCTTTTCATGTAACAGGAATTCTGGGAGCAGATGGAGGAGTTGCCCCAAAAGTTAAGATTTTATCATTTGGACTTGAAAACCCAAGCAAAAAGGAATTTTGGTTTAATGAAAGTGGACATTTGGATACGGTTCTTGGAAAATCAAAGGAAATTCTTCCTGTTGGTGATAGAATTGATTTGATGAATCTTTCACTTGGCCAAATAGTAAATTTGAAGGGTTGGGATTGTAAAATTCTTGGAAATTATACAGCAACTTCCATTTTATTGGATCAGTTTGTGACGGGTTATCAAGATAGTGGTGGACCTTATGAAAAAATTATCATTACAGAGTCAGCCGGTAATGAGCGAGACCCATATCATTGTAACGACGATAGAAGAAGTGAAGTTCGATTTAATACCATTAGTTCCCCTGCCACGGCAAAAAATCCAATAGTTGTGGGTTCAATTGATTCTGATCTTTATCCAGCTAGTCTTGATCCTATCTCTAGTTTTTCTAGTTTTGGTCCTACTGATGATGGAAGAATAAAACCAGATCTAGTGGCACCTGGAGCCCATAATACTGCTGAGGGTATTAATTCAACAGCTTCAAATGATGGCTATCTTCAAATGTCTGGAACTAGTATGGCCGCTCCTCTTGTCGGTGGCATAGTAGCATTAATGGAGCAAGGGTGGGAACAAAAAACTCCTAACAATTCATTTGAACCTCATCTTTTTCCACATACTGCCAAAGCAATTTTAATTCATACCGCTAAAGATTTGGGAAATCCAGGTCCCGATTATAAATATGGGTGGGGTCTAGTTGATGGTAAAAAGGCCATTGATTTGATTGTAGATTCAACGTTAGTAGACGGTCCGACGGAAATAACAAGGTTTCCTATGATAATTCATGATTCTATTTCAGATTCTCGTATGTCGAAAGTGTATTCGATGAAGTTAACCGAACCTGCTGTAATAAAATTAACTTTAGTATGGGATGATCCTCCAGGATCTGAGTATGATCCTAAATTAATGAATGATTTGGATCTTTCTATAACTAATAGTACTAAAACAGTCTATCCTTTTGTATTGGATAAAACCGACCCCAGTGCTACTGCAAAACTTGGTATAGATTCGACAAATAATGTTGAAATGATTAAAACGTTACAGCGTGAAAATCTAAAAATCAGTGTAGTTGCAACAAAGTCTTGGTCAGGATCAGAGCAGGATTTTACCCTGATTGTATCAAAAGATCAGTGTAAAACTTTACAAAAAGAAATTCCGTGTTGGATTAAAAATAATGCTGGATGGTGGGCAGAAAACAAAATTGGAGATAATGACTTTGTTCAAGGAATTCAATTTTTAATTAAAGAAAAAATAATGAAGATTCCATCAACTTCTCAAGGTGAAGGCTCTGCAAGCAATAAGATTCCATCTTGGATTAAAAATAATGCTAGATGGTGGGCCGTTGACAGTATTACAGATAATGACTTTGTAGGTGGAATTAAATACTTAATTGAGAACGGAATCATGAAGATCAATTCATAGATTTTTAAATTAACTTTAATGTTGGCGATGAAAGAAATGGAGCTCTTATGCCAAAAGTTCCAAATATGATATTGTGAACTTTGATAAGTAGTGCAACAAATAAGAAAAAATAGAGGAAATGAATGAATTTTTTGAATCAATGGAAAATGGCATAACAGTCTATGAACAAAAAGATCAAATTACAATTGACATGAAATAAATTTGGAGTTAGATTCAAGAAAGGACTTGATTTTTATCTTTTCCATCAATAGTAAGGAACAACTCGATTTGATATGTAGAAATGATAGAAACTCAAAACATGAAGCTTATTTAGGAATTATTTGATTCTAACAGTACTTTTTGATTTGACTAGATATTATATCCTAGTTTTGTGCCAGATATTGATGTTTTTTAGAGAAAAACACAATCGTTCCAAATATCGCTGCAAGCACTAGAATTGAAAAGGTTGAGAATTCTGGAAGAGTATGTGATTGTGAGAGAATAATATCCGCAGTTTGATTTAATATGTTGAGACGAGCTTCTTTATTAGAGATAATTTCATTTGTCCCATTCCCATCTAATCTACCTTGAAATGCAAGCATTTTGTTATAGGCATCTCCCATTGTATTGTCACCTCGATAATTTTTCATAATATCTATTTTTACTTCATTGAGTTCTTTATGATATAATTCCCTTACATCCGGTGCATACCATTTAAAGTCTGAATCTGGAATGTTATCCAGGGCAGTTAGAAGAGAATCAATTCTTGAAATACGCATGCCAGTAACATCTTCAGAACTTAATTCATCTGCTGCGTTACTGGTCATACTTACACCATCCAAATATGACTGTACAAGACGCTCTGCATTTGCCGTAGCATTATTTGATGTTCGATCTCCTTCTCCACCTCCAAAGGCACCAAGTGGGGTTAGATATAATTTGGTTCTATCCCAATCCCAAGATCCAGTGAGGGTTTGACCGGATGATGGTCCACATTTTCCGATTCCAGAAATATTATTGATGTCTGCAATAATACCAGTATCTGTTGTATCAGCGGGGTTGGTATCTCGGTCCCAATTAAGAGGAATCCCAGTATAATCAACTATTGGATTACCTTGACCATACACAGTCCTTACTCCAGTTACTCCAGTTACTCCAACAGGTTCGCTAAGTGATCCTTCATTTAACGAAGGTAAGGCTGATTGAGAAAAATCTAATTTTCGGTCATTAACAAAATCTGTAGATTGTCGTGTATAACTCATAACACTAAGATAGTTTGGCTTGCAACCTACAGAGTTGTTAACACCTCCGTGGTCTAGAGAGAGGTTGTGTCCTATCTCGTGAAGGAATGTACCTTGTTGCATATCTTTGGTTCCTACCATACCATCAAAGGTACCTAAGGAGACCATTAGATCATTACCTTTAATTTCAGAATTTCCTGATGAGCTAGTATCTTCACTATAGGAATGTCCGAAAACAGCATAATGAAACACTTGACCTTTTAGACTACGTTTGTTCGCGATGTTATCGTTATTAATCCAATCACTTGTAAGGCTCTCACCAGTGGGAGAAGTAATGGAGTATGTTCGTTCGGCTGCTGTTCCAAACCACCAGTATTTTAATTGATCAAATCCAGGAGTAGTAGCACTTCCAGCCCATGGAATGGAGTTAACATGTAAAGGAAGTTCTTCATCTAATTGCGCATGAAAACTTATTCCAGTTATACCATTTGCTGATACATAATTTGAAGTTGCAAATGTGTTTATAATTGCAGGTATCACACTAGCATCTGGCTTGTGCCCCCTCATCCAATCAATCTCATAATATACATCCGCTTTGTCCTTAGAGGGACAAAGGTTGTTTGGATCAGTATTGTTACAGCTTAGGTAATAAAATTTGGAAGTTGCGTCAGGAGTCCTAATACATAGTCCTTTTCCTACAGGATTACTTGCGGGGGTTAAACATTGTGGGGGAAAAGAAACGACAGAACTATCTTCCCAATCATTACAGATTGTGTCACCATCTGTATCACCGTGATATTGAAAACATACAGGGAAGCTTGATGTGAGTCCATAGCTCCATGGTTTGATTGGTTTAAAGTTTTTGCCGTACTTTGAAGGACTGTTATCTAAGGATGAATCAGTCTGATAGATCGTTGCAGTGGGTGCAGAAGTATAACCTGATGCAGTTGCTGTAATAATATTAGTGGAAATCACATCATACTCATATGTGCCACAGGTAGAACAATCTGTAAATTTAATTAAATTACTTGAATAAGTGAGGGGTGATGAATTAGGAACTTTGTAAAGAGTTATAGTTTTAGTGATTGGGGGAGGAGTCCCAACACCACCGCCCAATATGACAGTAAACGAATTACCTACATCAGTGCAGCCAATACAGGAAATTACTCCACTATGATTTATTATAATACTTGTCTGATCGAAACTAAGGGGACCAGATGCATAAGCATTATTGAAACTAAATGAGGAAATAATAACAGCAGAAATTATTAATATATGAAATTGATATTTCATTGCAACACTAACTATATACATGTTAATAAGATTTTCTTGAATTTGTTTAAAACGATAAAAAACATGAAATTTTTATGTTGATATTATTTTAATCTAAAAGAATTTTTTGAATTAAACTTCCATCTAACAACTTTCTCTAGTCATTAATTCTTCCAGGGTATATTTTTTCAAAATATTGTTTCAAGAATTCTTGAGCCTTTTGATCCTCTAGATGCATTCGGTTTATAGTTTCAGGATTATTCGTTTTTGAGTATCTAGTCGGCAAATCATATGAGAAAATGTCATTAATCTTTTCAAATGGCTCCTTTTGACATTCCGGACATAGACTAGCCATAATGGTTTGAGCCTCAATTTGCTGTTGGCTCTTGGTGTCTGCAAAACGATGATCCAGCCTATCAAAACCAAAAATTTCCTGGCCGTCAGAATATTGGAATCCAAGTGACTCTATTGCCCGTATTTTCTCTTGATTCAAAATATCATTATCCACATTTACAGGTTTGATGTAATCACGATTCCAAATTTTATCAAAGGTCCAATTATTTCCATCATCATCTACTGCAGTATTTTTGCCAGCTTCAGTTAGATGGTATGTGTAACCCTGATATATTCCAGAATACTCTTCTGGAGGATTCATGGGTTCTCCTACAATTTGTATTCCGTGATTAAAGTAATTTTGCCAGCCATTTCGCTCAGAATCCCAGATGTTTGTAGCTACCATGTTGTACTCTAATGATTCCCTAAAGATGTGATCAAATGTCACTTCAAGGCATTTTGCATTATTGTGGGTGCTACAGTTTGTGGTAGAGGCAGTTACATTGACACTTCCAAGAACATGTTTTGGGTCAAATAAAGTAACAGATTCGATGCCGTCAAAGGTTTTATCATACTCTATTGTTGCCCTTCCTTCATTGAAGATTTCACCTTTGCCTAGTCCGTATGACAACCCTACGTGAGTGATGTTGTCAGGTCCGTTGTCTTCATAGATTTTGAGTTTAATGGTATTATTTTGTCCAACTGGGGTTGTGATTAGCGGATATGCTGTATAATATTGCTGTACATCAATGGGATTATCATTAAATGAAAATCCTCCTTCCACGATTCTTTTTTGATTAATATCTAATCCTAGTGTTGGTGGTGCAGCCTGATTACTGCCTCCTCCAAGTAGAGCCGCTATGAAATTAAGTACAAGACCAGGTCTAACAGGACCTCCATTTCCAGATCCACTTCCAGGTTCATCTAAGTCTAATCCTATCGAAAGTCCATTGTATGTGGCAGTTACTTCTGCTGTGTTGACATCACCAAGAATATCAAAATGAGCTGTGATTGAACCCTTTCCAGGTACTGTGGGAACTATTTGTGCATTATATTTGACGCTAGTAGTCCTGTCCTCAAATAACAAAATATCTCCTTGGGAAACCAGTAATGTTCCAGTAATCTCATCTGTGGCATCAGTAGTTGTAAATTTTAATTGGCCCATAAACACACAAGTGTTTTTTCCAGTTTCTGTTAGAATAAGCCCAATCCCTCCAAGATCAGTATCGGAGTATACTTTGAAGCCATTATCAGGTCCTCCGCTTCTACTGTCCAGCTGAGTTATTGTGTTATCTGTACCGCAGGAAGATATTGTAGAAGGAATAGTATAAACCAAATTTACAGTATCCGTAGTTTGAAATTTATAATTTTCATCAAGAAAGACAAAATTTGTTCCTGTAAAAATTCCGTCATTAGGTCCTGTCTCAATTAAAGTGTATTTTGTTCCAACTGGATCATCAACCGAAGTAACGACTACATCTATTGTGTCGATAATTCCATTTGTCGTAAAATTAGCTTCATCTGTTGCATCAACCAAAACAGTAAAAGGATTATGTTCTAAAATATTTCCAACAGTTGAAATCACTGAAATAAAAGGTGGAAATGCTGAACCACCCACACCCCCGTTCAAAGTCCAATTGATTGAATTGACCGCATATACATTGTGAGAAGATACTGCAAGAAAAAGTGTAATTGCAAATAATGAAACATATTTTAAATTCAAATTATTTCTCCCCCAAAATCATGAAGAAAGTTACAAAACAATTCACTGATATCTATTTGGTGTAACATATTTAAGAACATATTAGATCTCATTTGTCCGCTACAAGATAAACAGGATAAGACAACTTGAAGCCCAAAGAAAAGTCGTTTATTTCTTTAAATTGATAAACTTTGAAATGCTTGACCATCTGGAAAAGATCGCCGCCAATAACCAGTTGGTTATTTTCTGCTAAGCGATTGATTTTTGCACACATGTTAACTGGTGTACCTATCATATCAAATCCTTCAGAAAGTTTAGTCTTCACTAATGATACAGGACCATAATCCGCACTGACTCTAAAATCAATTATAGGTAGTCCTTCACTGACTAGTTGTTGAGATATGTATTTTTGAGATCGAATCATTTCTAAACTACATTCAATGCAGCTAACAAGGCCTGTTTTGCCTGGATCAGAGTCAGTAAAGTGGAATAATAGAGAATCCCCCCCAATTTTAAACACAGTTCCGCCATACCTTGAAAGAATTTTAGACATGGAGTTTAGAAAGACTTGAAAATATCTCGCTGTTTTTATTGGTCCAATCTGGGCAGTTATTTTAGTCGAGTTGACCATATCAATCATCCCAATAGCATAGTTAGTCGATTGTGGAAAAATATCTACAATGTATTCTAGATATCGTCTGGAATCAGAGACAGGGATGTCATTTTGTTGATTCATGTGCTGCTTTGAGGTAGGATATTTGAAAAAATCTTCAGATGAAAAAGTAAGGTTTCTTTCCTGTGTCATGCAAGTATTATAGAAAAAAATCTCTTAAACTCTACTTAGCTGT
The DNA here is from genome assembly GCA_022758935.1 of Candidatus Nitrosopumilus sp. Lineage (GTDB taxonomy): Archaea > Thermoproteota > Nitrososphaeria > Nitrososphaerales > Nitrosopumilaceae > Nitrosarchaeum. Next base: position 20,543 of record JAEMQG010000187.1, read on the forward strand.
TTTGATAATTCTTTAGCTGTAGAGTAAATCAATGCTTTTGAGAGAAAAATACCAATGAAACTCATGGAAAGAATATCTGATGAAAATTCAGAAGAGGAGAGGTGAAATCATGGGAAAAGGAAGCGGTACAGTGATTTCTGGATAATAGATTTAAAAAAACCATATTAGAAATGTCACTAAAAATAAGTTAATTAATTTACTTTATTAACTCTAGTTGTTGTCCAAATCAAATGGTTCTAATAAACGCGATATCATGAAAAAAATTGCGCAGATTCTTGGGATTTTAGAAGAAAAAAATTTAAGCAAGGATTGGCTACTAGGTGAATTAAAGAGACATAAAATAAAAACAGACATATCTGTATCTTCAAATAGTTATGAAATCCTAAAAAAATGTAGTCCTGAATTAATTCAAAAAATTCTTGATATTCTAAAAGAAGATGTGGTAATAAAAGATGTTAAAACTCTTACAAGAGCACTACATTGGTTTTTTGTTGACATTGTATCAAGTTCTGATCCGAATTTATCAGTCAAAAGTCAGGCAAGAAAGATTTATGCATTAAATGAACTTATTCGAAGGACAGATACTTTTAAAAAAGAGAAATTAGAATATTTGGATATTTTAACTACTGGAGATGGAATGGCAATTGGATTTTCAGATAGTCCGGAAAAACCGCTTCATCTTGCAATAGAGTTGCATAAAGCATTAAGAAAATTTAACAGTGCTGTAAAAGAAAAAGACAAAATCAACATTAGAATTGGAATTGAGTCAGGTCCAGTTTATTTTATGAAAGGAATAAAGGGAGAAATTTTTTGGGGTCCTGGATTAATCGTCGCAAAAAGAGTTATGGACTTGTGTGGGCCTAACAACATTTTTGCAGCTGAGGGAATTGCAAGGGGTTTGAGAGGTTTATCAGAAGAAAACAAAGTTATCATGCATCAAATTGGAGAACATGAAATAAAATTTGGTGCATTGGTGATTTATAATATTTATAGCAAGGAATTTGGAAATAAGACGATCCCAGATATACTAAAAATATCGAAATCAGAAGAACCTAATCCCAAACTGCCAGATTTTGAATTTAATAGTGTAGAAATTGGTTTAGAAATAACTGATTCTAAATCAATGATGACTCATCATACTTGGATTTGGAATGTGAAAAATATCTCCAAAGATCCTCTAAAGGCAATTTATTACGGGATAGGCGGAGATTTACCCAGAGATTTTGGAGACCTTAATGTCAAAATTACAGATGAAAATAACAAAAAACTTGAGATTCTTACATTGGATGTGAATAAGCCCCTTCAAAAAGCATTTCATGTTAAACTAACAAAGCCAATTAGAAGAAATCAAAGTGGTAGAATAATAAAATTAGAATATGATTGGGAGGAACCTGATAGAAATTTTGAATATACATTTTCTTCTAAATCTAAAAAATTCAAATACTTTTTTACCGCTCCAAAAGATCTTCCGATAAAACATAGAATGCTAGAAGTAATAAAGAATCTTGGTGATAAACAAAGAGTAGAGCCTCCTTCGAAGGTAAAATATCTCGAGGATCGCACAGAAATAGTTTGGGAGGCTGCAAAAAAACACAATATTCAAGCTAATGACACCTTTGAATTCCAGTGGTAGATTGAATTTTTATTTTGCCAATTTGTGTTCCTGAAAGCTACCAGAATTACTCCAGGTGTGATTGAAATAATCCAAACACCATTCATGAAATTGTGGATCTTTGCTGTAAAGCATCTCACTTAGATCAGATCCGCCATTTTTTGTAGGAAATATGATGCATGCTTCTTTCTCATTTAGTAGCGTAACTAGGGAAATTTTATCTGTCATTTTTCTCTCCAGTTTGTCTTCAGTGATGAATTTCTGAAAGTTTTTCTTTAGGA
>JAEMQG010000136.1 GCA_022758935.1 Candidatus Nitrosopumilus sp.
GAAACATGTGGAAGCTTTTGGTCATGATGAGTGTATTTACAGCAGTGATATCCATGTTCATAGATAATGTGACAACAATTCTGCTTATGATTCCAGTAACTTTTTCCATATTCAAAACTTTTCGCATGTCACCTATTCCCTTTATACTGGCACAGGTACTTGCATCAAACATAGGCGGAACTGCCACTCTTATTGGAGACCCGCCAAATATAATGATAGGTTCAGCTGCCAACATAGAATTTAATTCATTTTTGATTCACATGGGCCCTACGATTGGAATTTCATTAATAGTATCCTTGATTCTATTCAAGGTATTTTTTAGAAAAGAACTAAAGATAACACCACAAAATCTTGAGGAAATAATGAGTCAAGACGAAATGTCTTTTATTAAAGATAGACCACTTTTGATAAAATCATTATCGGTGTTGTTTGGGGTCATAGTACTTTTCACTATTCATGGAATTTCACACATCGAGCCTTCACTTGTTGCTCTTGGTGGAGCAGGTGTTTTACTACTCATAGCAAAAATAAAACCTGAAAAAATATTACATGATGTCGATTGGAGTACCCTCATATTCTTTGCATGCCTTTTCATCACCATAAACATCGCAAAAGAATCAGGAATGATTGATGTGTTGGCCAAGGCTGCACTCGGCATTACCGCAGGAAACGCATGGGCAAGTTTCTTTATGATAACATGGGTGTCTGCCATCGCAAGTGCCTTTGTAGACAACATTCCATTTGCTGTAACTATGATACCGCTAATCGAAATTCTAAGTCAAAATTCAACCATTACTTCAGAATTTCAGAGTGTCATCAGCCCTCTTTGGTGGGCATTATCTTTGGGAGTTGGATTAGGTGGAAATGGTACGCTCATTGGATCCAGTGCAGGAGTAATTGCCATTGGACTGGCAGAAAAACATGGTTATAAAATTACATTCATGCAATTCTTCAAAATAGGATTTCCATTCATGATAATAACGGTAGCAGCTGGAAGTATTGTTTTGATGATTGACCTAATGTTAAAACTCTAATTTAGAAGGATTTCAAGAATACAAAAAGGAGAAAATAATCATTTCTAGAAAGTATTAAAAAATAGGAGTTTTTTAACGAATTTATGTATAATGTAATATGAATATTTGTGAATAGGTTGGAACCCATATTTTCAAAGGCATGCGGTGAAATCATGCAAAATCTCTTAACTGTGAGTGAGCCCACCAAAAAACAGGTTAAAGCAGAAATTAAAAAAATATGTACAAAATATGCACTTGAAAGAATTCCTAGAAATCATGAAATTCTTTCAATGGCAAAAGATTCAGATTTTTCTAGATTACAAAAAGTGCTATTAAAAAAACCAATCAAGACCGCATCAGGAGTATCAATAATAGCATTAATGCCAAAACCATATGCTTGTCCCCATGGAAGATGCACGTATTGTCCAGGTGGAATTGAATACAATTCACCCAACAGCTATACAGGAAAGGAACCCTCAACACTCAATGCAATTGAAAACAACTATGATCCCAAACTCCAGATAATATCAAAAATTGAAAAATTGGTTGCATATGGGCACGACCCATCAAAGATGGAAATTGTAATTGTCGGAGGAACATTTCTATTTATGCCAGAGGACTATCAAGAGAATTTTATCAAATCTTGCTATGACGCACTAAATGGAATTGACTCAAAAAATTTGGAAGAAGCAAAATCAAACAATGAACACGCAAAAATAAGAAATGTTGGATTTACTATTGAAACAAAACCAGATTACTGTAAACAAAAACATGTTGATGCAATGCTAGATTATGGAATTACCAGAATAGAGATTGGAGTGCAATCATTACAAAATAGAGTGTATAAAATTGTCAATAGAGGACATGATTATAACGATGTGACTGAATCATTTCAGATTTCAAAAGATGCAGGATATAAAATTGTAGCACACATGATGCCGGGTCTTCCTACAATGACTCCTGAAGAAGACATTGATGATTTTAAAAAATTATTTGATGAACCAGATCTTAAACCAGACATGTTGAAAATATATCCGTCATTAGTAATAGAAAACACTCCACTTTATGAAGAATACAAACGTGGAAAATATATTCCATATTCTGATGAAGATATGATCAAGGTTCTAATGGAGGTAAAAAGGAATGTTCCAAAATGGGTTCGAATAATGAGGATACAAAGAGAGATATCCCCAAAGGAAATAGTAGCAGGTCCAAAAGACGGAAACCTCAGACAAATAGTACAACAGAATCTCAGCAAACAAGGTATTTCATGTAAATGTATAAGATGCAGAGAGGTAGGATTGTCAAACAAAAAAAAAACACGATCAGAATCCAACATTAAGGAGAATAGATTATGAATCATCGGGTGGAACAGAAGTATTTTTGTCATATGAAGATTCAAATGATTCAATTTATGGATTTTTGAGATTAAGAAAACCAAGTATTCATGCACATCGAAGAGAAGTTGGAAATGATTCATGCATTGTACGTGAATTGCATGTATATGGAAAATCATTAAAATTGGGAGAGAAAGGAGAAAATGAAATCCAGCATTCAGGATTAGGTAAAAATCTAATGAAAGAAGCTGAAAAAATATCCAAGGATGAATTTGATGCAAGAAAACTTTTGGTGATCAGTGCGGTAGGAACAAGGGAATATTATCAAAAATTAGGGTATTCGTTATATGGGCCATACATGACAAAACCATTGAATCAGGAATAATGTCAGAGCAGGAAATAATTGGAAAAGGAACTTGGATAGACAAGTTAGCTCATGAATTACTTGAACGTGAAAAATCGCTTGGTAGAAGTTTAGATCTTTTAAGAGTTGAAAGTGGACTGGGAGCTTCAGGTGTACCGCACATTGGAAGTCTTGGAGATGCAGTTAGAGCTTATGGAGTAAAACTTGCACTAGAGAATTTTGGATATAAATCAGAATTAATTGCATACTCGGATGATTTAGATGGATTACGAAAGATTCCAGAAGGATTTCCAGATTCATTAGAAGAACACTTGGCTAAACCAGTTTCATTAATTCCAGATCCATTCGGATGTCATGAATCATATGGGATGCACATGAGTAGTATTCTTTTGGATGGTCTAGACAAATTAGGAATAAAATATGAGTTTAGAAGAGCAAAAGACACATACAAAAATGGATTACTAAAGGATCAAATTCATACAATTTTAAAAAATAGTTCCAAGATTGGAGATAAAATTACAGATCTGGTAGGACAAGAAAAATTTCAAAAATTTCTTCCATACTTTCCAGTTTGTTCAAATTGCAATAGACTCTACACCGCAGAGTCGTTTGAATACATAGAAAATGAAAGGAAGGTAAGATACAAGTGTCATGATGCAGAAATAGGCTCAAAAACGATCAAAGGATGCGGGCATAATGGAGAAGCAGATATCACAAAAGATTTAGGAAAACTAGCGTGGAAAGTAGAATTTGCTGCTAGGTGGGCAGCATTTGATATCAGATTTGAAGCATATGGAAAAGACATCATGGACTCTGTTAAGGTAAATGATTGGGTATCTGATGAAATTTTAAATTTTCCACATCCACATCATGTCAAATATGAAATGTTTTTAGATAAAGGAGGGAAAAAAATTTCAAAATCACTTGGCAATGTCATCACAGGACAAAAATGGTTGGAGTTTGGAAATTCAAAATCCATACTATTACTTCTTTACAAAAGAATTACAGGTGCAAGAGAGTTGGGATTTGAAGATATACCATCATTAATGAATGAATACAATGAATTAGAAGACATATTTTTTGGAAAAATCAAGCTAGACAATCAGGCAAAGTTAATAAAATCAAAAGGATTGTATGAATACGTTAATCTTTTAAAAACTCCAAAAGAGTCCAGCATACATGTTAATTATAGATTATTAGTAGAGCTATCTAAAACATTCAAAGAAAACAGAGTTGAAAGAGTGATGAAGAAATTATTAGATTACGGGGTAATAAGAAATCCAGATCCACAAATAGAAAAATTAATAGAGTTGGCTGGAAATTTTGCAGATGAGTTTGATCAACAAGAAAAAATAAAAATAGATATGGATGAATCTGTAAAAAAAATATTAAGATTGTTAATTGATGCCCTCAATTCAGAAAAAGAACCAGAGGATATTCAAAATACAATCTACCAGATAGCAAAATCAAACGGTGTTGAACCAAAAGATTTCTTTAAAATTTTATATCAGATAATACTTGGCACATCAAGGGGTCCCAAAATTGGACCATTTATCTCAGACATAGGAAGAAAGCAAGTGGCAAAAACACTATCAGACTATATCTAAAGATGGCCCACAGTGAACACAACAAATCCAGAAACAGCACAGGTTTTGCATTAATAATATTTGGCGCACTTTTGTTATTTTTAGCACCCAACATCAATCCCAGTAATCCAGAATTAGGATTAATGGCACTAATTGGTGGAATTGCCATTGGCGGAATAGGATTTTATCTTAAGTTTATTCGTTCAAGAGAGAGAAAAATCTAAAGAAACGTTCATCTTTTGGGAAATTTTGGAGGTAATGATGGGTCTTTTTGGAAAGAAAAAAGAGCAGGTAGAAGAAACGCCAATGATAAAAAGTGAGGAACAAATTCTAAAAGAGGCACTTGAATCAGAAGTAGAAGAGTTACAAAAAGAATTTAGAACAAACCAAGATGAAATTAGTAATATTACAAAAAAACTACAAAGTGTAAAAGAAGAGTATGATTCAGCAGTTAATAATTTGATGTTGATTAAAAAAGAATCAAATTTGGAGAAAATGGAGTTGGATTCAATAAGACGAGAGTACAGAGACATTAAATCAAAAATAAGCGATGCGACGGAAAAAATAACTGCAAATAAAAATTCAAGTGATGAACTAAATAAAACAAAATCAGATGTGACAAAAATGAAACAAGAACTAGAAAAATTTTCAAAAGAATGTGATGAAATTAAAAAGAAAATTCAGATTGAAGAATATTCGCTACAAGAAATACATAAACAACAGATTCAAGCAAAGCAGGAATTAGAAGAAATTAATTCAAAATCATACAGGACAAAACAAGAAGTTGAAAGTGTACCACATACAGATAATACGGATAGAACGAGTGTATTTACGATAAAAGAAAAAGAGTTTATAGAAGGAGAAATTAAAAAAGAATCAAAGGGAATAATAGAAGCTGCAAGCGTGGTGGTTGGTTCATTAAAATCAAAATTAAGTATGGCTGAAAAAGAACTTGAATCAATTCAGAGGATATTAGAAAAGGAACGTAATGAACACATGCAGACTAAAAATGAGCTTGAAAAACTAAAAAAGATAAGATTGTAATTCACACATTAGATAAAACAAGATGATTTATTTTTGAATTTAACGCATTAATTCTGCCGCATATTGAGAGAGAAAGAAAAATACTACACAACCTCCAATAATTGAGATCCATGCAATAATTTGTTTATTTTTAGACATTACTAATCAGTTGAAAAAACACATTATTGAACCTACTTAAATAAAGTACAAAATTATTTTTTTAAAAATTTTTATTAGGTATGTTGATTTTCTTAAATCTTTTCTGGACTACCTGCATTCAAATTTATATTTATCAAAATATAACTCAAAATTCCTTATAATTTGAAAATAGATCTGAAATTTAGCCATAAATTAGACAGTGTTCACATTCACAATTTGTTTGTTGTTTCAATTTTACCAAGCATTTTTTGTGTTGCCCAGCTTGACATTGAACACATACTTGATCTATGTTATCAACACTGGTGTATTTTTTTGA
>JAEMQG010000089.1 GCA_022758935.1 Candidatus Nitrosopumilus sp.
AGAAACAGGATTCAACAACACTCTAGTTGGTGGCGCAGTTTACACCATGACAATTACGGCAACAGATGCAGCAGCTAATGTATCTACACCAGTAGTAAAGACTCTAATCTTTTATGATACAGCAGGACCAGCTGTAGTGTTATCTACTCCAACAAACTCTACTAGCACTACACTATTTACAGTAACTGCACACTTTACAAAGCCAGTCACCGGTGCTGATATTGGTGACTTTGTAGTGGTAGGAGGAACAAAGAGTAACTTTGTTACAGTGAGTCCAGATACATACACAGTTAACATTACTCCAACTGCTGCATTAATTACAATTAACATGGCCTCAAGCAGCGCAATAGACATTGTAGGAAACGGCAACACTGCAGCAACCCAGATATCAGTAACTTATACTAGCACTCTACCTGCAACTGTGTCTGGAATTGTATTTGCCGATGCTGATGGCAATGGTCTGCAAGGTATAGGTGACTCAGGAATAGCAGGCAGAACTGTAATCCTAGTAGATGGAAATGGCACCAGACTAGTAGACAAGACAACTAATGCAACTGGTGGTTACACCTTTACTGGAGTAGCACCTGGCACACTATTGGTACAGACAGCACCAGTTCCACAAAACCATCTGCCTTCAACTGGATTTTTCTCTTATGCCAGACCAACTATACCTGGAGGAATACCTAGCACAGTCAACTTCCCATTGACACCAATTATTCCACAAAATAGAGCAACAGTCAATGGAACTGTATTTGAGGACACAAATAACAACGGAGTCCAAAATCAAGGTGAGCCTGGAATAGCAGGAGTTCAAGTGTTTGTCGTAGATTTCCTTACACTAACTCAAACCACTGTACTTACAAATGTCAATGGAGCATACACTGCAACTGGCATACTACCTGATGTAGTATTGATCCAAGCGGCACCAATTCCAGCAGGACATCTTCCACATACCGTTACCTACAGCTACCAAACATTAGCTCAAGGTAGTACAACAACTGTAAACTTTGCACTTAGACCAATCACTCCATCAGACCAGGGAACAATAATCATTGACGTCTTTGATGATACCAACAGTAACGGCATCAAAGATATTAGTGAAACAGGTGTACAAAATGCTGTAGTCTTTACATTTGAGTTACTCACTGCACAAGCAGATGTCAAAGTTACCGGTCCAACTGGAGTCACAACTCACAGCGGATTAATTCCAGATGTGGTCCTTGCACAAATCAACGCAGCAGTTTTACCTCCAGGATTTAGTACCATTACCACTGCAAACGGTGGATTTGAATTTATTTCAGTGGCTCCAAACAGTACAACCACAGTAAAGATAGGATTGCACTAGAAAATCTTTGTTTTCTAGAATCTAATTGCTCTTTGTCTCAATAAAGTATTACACTTGACGATTTAATTACCGTGCAAGTAAGGATTCTTGATGAGCAAAGCACATCTTTTTTTATTTTTAACAGTTATTCTACTTGCAACTATCTCATCAGGAAATATCTTTGCAGAAAAAATTTCACAGCCCATTGGAAAAATACCATCAAAACAAATTCCAGTCGGATTTGAGAAAATTGATTCTGATATTGCTCAATTGATTAAAGGTGGAACTTTGAGTTCTAGAATATCAAATTCAACCCAACTCCAGCTAAACCAAATAGCATCAGATAAAATTGATGTCTATATCTATCTAAATTCTAAATTAGATAATTTACCTGTCAACATTCCAGTAATATCTCGGGCAGATGATATAATATTTGCAAAACTATCTGCAAGCCAAATAAATTCTCTGAGTGGTTTGGAAAATGTTAAAAGAATTGGCTCTCCAATTAAAGCAGTTTTTTACAATCATGCAGTTAGCCAAGGCGTAAACTATGCTCTTGCCAATAAAATGCATGATGCAGGATACACTGGCACCGGTGTCACAATTGCAGTAATTGATGCTGGTTTTCTTGTAGCAAATCCTGAAATCTCTTCAAACATTGTAGGTTCTTGGAAGGCTCCTGGTTGCGCAGACATTGCATGTGGTAGCATTGAAGGAACCTCACATGGAACCGCAGTCGCTGAAATTGTTGTTGACATGGCACCAAATGTCAAGCTTCGAGTTTATGCAATTCAAAACAGTATTGATTTTAGCAATGCTGTATCTGATGCAATAGCAAACAATGTTGATGTAATTACTGCCTCACTTGGATTTCCAGGATCAGGTGGAGATGGAACCAGTGGATTTTTTAGAGATGGAACATCACCTGTTGCAAAAAATGTAAACCAGGCAAAAGCTGCTGGAATACTGGTAACTGTAGCTGCAGGTAATTCAGGTACCAGTCACTGGAAGGGAACATATTCTGCTAGTCCTAGTATTGCAACCTCATTAGGACTGGTGGGTATGGGGTATCAAAGTGTGAATGTGTTTAATTCAACTGCATCTGGAAACCTCAAAGCATGTCTTCCTGTAACTGATTTTGGAAGCCAGTATGTTGCAAGTTGGAATGCGTGGGCTACAACAAACCAAGACTATGATCTTTTCTTGTATGATTCAAGTATGAGTACACGAGTGGGAGATTCCATTGGCACTCAATCAGGAACTCAATCTCCTGTGGAAACAATACCTCAGGGACTTCCTGTGGGAAGTGCATGTCTAGTTTTAGCGTCATGGAGTTCAACACAAAACCATCTTTTTCACATTGATGCTGTAAACAATAGTATTGATCCAAGCATGGCAACAAGGGGGGGAAGCATCAGCACTCCTGCTGACGCATCTGGTGCTTTGAGCATTGGTGCAGTTAATCAGGCAACTGATGCACTGGAATCATTTAGTTCATCAGGACCAACTGATGACTCTAGATTAAAACCAGAAATCTGCGGTCCCGACAATGTTCTATCTCACCAATATGGTGTCTTTCCTGGAACTTCTGCTTCTACACCACATGTTGCAGGAGCTGCCGCATTATTACTCCAGCAAAATCCTAGTTTGACAGTAGATCAACTCCGTCAGAAATTAATTGATTATGCAAGATTTAATGCAAGTTATTCTGTGAATAATTTATGTGGAAATAATTCCGGTTCGCTTTTCCTGCAAGATGCAATTCCACCAAATGTATCCATCACATCTAATCTAATTTCCGGCTCTACTACAACTGCTACGACATTAAATTATACTGCAACATTTAGCAAATCAGTCTTTAACTTTACTGCAAATGACATCACCGTAACTGGTACTGCAAATGCGACTCATCCAGCAGTTAGCAACTTTGTTCCAGTTAATGATACAGTTTACACATTCAAAGTACTTAGAGGATCATCTGATGGAACGGCAATTGTCAGTGTTTTAGCAGGTAAAGCAACTGATGCAGCAACAAATCAAAACACTGCATCAAACACATACAATTTGACCATTGACAGCACTGCGCCAACAGTAGTACTTTCTACTCCAAAAAATCCAACACATGTTTCTCCATTTACCGTCACTGCACAATTCTCAGAGATAGTAACGGGTGTTGAAATTGGTGACTATACAGTAGTTAATGGAACAACATCGGGTTTTGTTTCATTAAATGCTACGACTTTTACAGTACAAGTTACACCTACTTTAAGCCACATCACAATTAACATGCCTTTTAGTGCAGCAACCGATACTGCAGGAAACCCAAGCACTGCAGCACATCTTGAAGTGACATTTGATAATACTCCTCCAACAGTAGTTCTGTCTACTTTACAAAATCCAACACATGTTTCTCCATTTACCGTCACTGCAAAATTCTCAGAGATTGTAACAGGTGTTGATACTGCAGATTTGATGGTAGTAGGTGGGACAAAGAGTAATTTTGTTGCAATAAATGGAGATACATACACAGTTGATGTGACTCCGACTATCAATCCAATTATAATCAACATGGCTTCAAGTGCTGCATCTGATATGGCGGGAAACAACAATACTGCAGCAAATCAATTATCGGTCACCTACAGTATTCAATCTACAACCGCATCTGGAACTCTCTTTGATGACACTAATGGCAATGGTATACAGGATATAGGCGAATTTGGAATATCTGGCAGAACAATCATTCTAGTTGATGGTAATGGCACCAGACTAGCAGACAAGACAACTGATGTAAACGGTTCTTACACATTTACTGGTATGGCACCTGGCACACTTTTGATACAGACAGCACCAGTTCCACAAAATCATTTACCATCAACTGGATTTAATTCATATTTCAGACCAACAATAATTTCAGGATCAAACACAACAATTAATTTTCCAATGACTCCAATTACTACACAAAATAGAGCTACAGTCAATGGAACTGTCTTTGAGGATACAAATAACAACGGAGTGCAAGATAATAGTGAACCAGGATTAGCAGGAGTCCAAGTGTTTGTAGTAGATTTCCTTACACTAACCCAAACCACTGTACTTACCAACGCTAATGGAACATATACTGCAACTGGCATACTACCTGATGTAGTGTTGGTCCAAGCAGCACCAATCCCAGCAGGACATCTTCCATCAACAGGACATTTCACATATAGCTACCAAACATTAGCTCAAGGTAGTACAACAACTGTAAATTTTGCACTAAAACCAATTACTCCATTAGACCATGGAACAATAATGATTGATGTGTTTAATGACACAAACAGTAACGGTATCAGAGATATCAACGAGTCAAGGGTGTTGGGTGCAACTGTATTTACATTTGAGTTACTCACTGCACAAGCAAATGTGCAAGTGACTGATTTCACCGGAGTCACAACTCACAGTGGATTAATCCCAGATGTAGTCCTTGCACAAATCAATGCGGCAGTTTTGCCTCCGGGATTTAGTGGCATAACTAGTGCAAACGGCGGATTTGAATTCATCCCTGTAACGCCAAACAGCACAACTACAGTAAAGATAGGATTACACTAGCATCATATTTTTTGAAATTTTCTAGTAGAGAAAATAAAAGAGAACTACATCTCAAAAAATATTAAGTCATATATTCATACTATATTAAAATAATATAAAATATTCTGTCCTAAAATACCGATTATTCAAAAATAGGCAAAAAATCATGATCGCAATTTTATGTTTCAAGTATCAATATTGGATATAATATGATAAAGAAATTAAAATTTAATTTGACCTGAAGATGAGCATATTTTTTAAAAAAATCAGATAAAATATTGAAAATTACTTGAAAATGCGTATTTGAAATTAGATCGATACAGAGAATGTGAAAAATACAAGAAAATTTTTATCCTACATAAAGTATATATGCTATAATCTAAAATGCCTCATAAGGTTCATAATTTGGTCACATCAAAAATATTTCTATTTGCAATTTCAGTAATTTTACTATCTAGCTTACCTGCATCAATCTTTGCAGCAACTCCAGCATCAGTTGGTCCAAACAGTCCAACCACTGCAGCAAATATCGCTGGTCCAAATGTGGATTGGGCGAATCCTCAAAATGTAACTACAAGTGATGATGTTAGTGCAACTGCAGCATTATCTCCTGGTTCTCCTTTGTCTGATGTACTAGTTGCAAATGGCTTTGGCTTTAATGTTCCTGCAGGTGTAACAATTAATGGAATTGCAGTAGATATAGAGCGAACTTCAACTAATACTGGCAGAGATTTGACAGTCAATCTGACAAAAAATGGCACAGCCGCAGTTGGAACTAGTTTAGCAGTCACAAATGTTAACTGGCCTTCATCAGATGCAGTTGCCACATATGGTAACTCTACAAATTTGTGGGGTACAACTTGGACCAGTTCTGAAATAAACTCTCCTACCTTTGGTTTAGCAATTTCTGCCCAAAGAAATACTGGAACCCCAACCCCAGCTATTGATCATATTACAATTACAGTCACATATACAGACAATGCAGCACCAACACCAGGAGCACACATTACTCCAGTTAATGGTACATCTGTAAATACAAACCCAATTTTAACATGGAATAACGCAACTGACAATGTTGCACTGGCTGCAACCCCATATGTAGTCACTATATCTAATGATACTGGCTTTACAAATATAGTAGAAACTAGTCTGGCACAATCTGGAACAACATATCCAGTAAGTTCAACACTAGTTTCCGGCACACAATATTATTGGAAGGTAGCAGTTTCTGATGCCCAA
>JAEMQG010000161.1 GCA_022758935.1 Candidatus Nitrosopumilus sp.
AAGACATAAGAAGAGTATGGTCCTGGAAATCCTGCAAGTGAATCGATAAAGAGTCCATCATCTTCAATTATTATTGGCTTTTTACATTTTTGAAATGCTTGCTCCGCCTTTTTTGATGCAATTTTTTTTAGTGAGCTTGATTGAATTTCTTCAAGATCATACTTGAAAAATCCAAGAGAAATTCCAAATAAATCTAAGATTTTTCTTGCCTCTTGGAATTTGTGATGATTTGAAGAAACAAAAAATAGATCAAATGACTGTCGCATATCTTCCCCTACTTTCGATAACTGATACTAATTGTGTGATTTTGATACATTTTGTAGGACCAACAACTAATTTGTAACCAAGTAAGAAATTTTTCCAGGCTGATTCCATTATTTTGGCATGTGCGCTGTTTAAGATTTCTTTAATTAATCTTAGATCTACTGCATGATCTTCAGGTTTGAATGATTTTTGTGATAACCCAAAATCAATTACATATACTTTATTTTTAGATAAGATGAAATTTGATGTGGTCAAGTCACCATGCATTATACCATTTTTGTGCATTGTTCCAACTAGTTTACCCATTTCTCGTGACAGTTTGATTATTTTTGAATCAGGTAAATCATGAATTGTTATGCCAGGAATTTCTTGCATAAGGATGGATGATTTTTTAAAGTTGACAAAGTAAACAAGAGGGGAGGGTATTCCAAATGACTTCACCTCTGAAATTGTTTGGGATTCTCTAATTGTGCGTTGTTTTCGAATCTTTGCATCAAGGATTGGATTACGATAGTTTTTTGCGTTTCTAATTTTCAGTATTGCAGGTAGGCCATCCCACTGTGTAAGATAGATGTCAGCTTCTGCACCTTTTTTTAACAATTTCATTAAACAAATAATTGAAATGTTGTAATTTAGAGTTTATTTTTCTGAATTTCATTATGTACAGTTCAAATTTAGATGTGAAAATAAATGTGGGTAAGAACACCACCAATTTGATTTTTCATATTGGATTTCCTAAAATTCTCTAACATCATTTCTCTCGAATTGACTATAAATAGAAACTATATCTAAGATGTAGGAAAGAAAATACCCCGATTATCTTTTAGTTAATGATATGAAATTCAAAAAAGAATCAAATTTAATAAAATATTTATCGATGCCATTAGAAATAAAAATATTTAAAATAACAGTAATAAAATATTTTTGGCATTTTGTTTGGTTAAAAATTATTCAAAGGTAATTTCATCAGGGGGATTTTAAAGAAACACCCACACATGAAAAACTAGTCCTGTCTCTAATTTCAGAAGACATTTTTCCAGAGTATTGATAAAGGTTAGTAATATCTTGCAAATATGTGCCATAACTAGTAATTTCACATTTAGTAAATGACCAAGTTTGGATGACAGTTCCGGTACCATCTAAAACATCAACATCAATATTAAATTCATTGAGGAGATCACCTCGGTCCATCCAATCAGCAACAAATTTGTAAAATTGTTTTTTATCTGCACTAGGTAATGATTCTAGAAAAAATGTGGGATTAGTATCGCGAAAATGATACATTCTGCCAAAAGGATCATCAGATGTACGCGGCTTTGATGTAGTCATCTCAAATTTTTCAAAAAAGTTAACTGATAATGGTGCCACAATGTTGGAAATTGTGACTTTAAATGATTGGGCTTGTTCTTCCTCAGTTAATCTTGTTTGTGCAGCAGTCACTTCGGTGATTGGAATCGGAATTTCAATTATTCCATTTGTGATAAGATATTCCAATGATTTAACATAATCTGCTTCACTAATAGAATCCTCAGACCACCATTTTGCGTTATTTTTTACCCAATTAGGAATAGAATGATCAGTAGCATAAGCAGTTAATGAAAAACCTACAATCCCAACAACAGAAATTACAAACAATATTGAAAAGATATGTGTCTTGTCATAAAGTAAAAACTTCACTAGAAGATGCACGATTTTGTTGTTTTTAAACTATTTTAAAAGATTAGGATTTTTGTTTCTCAAATAATTTTAGAAAACATCTCCATTCCCATCATTCATCTTATCATGACATTGAATAGTGTAGGATTGTTCCGGGGTGTTCATACCTGCTTACCGGTTCATAGTACCAAGATTTGTCTTTGCTCAGAAGGGATTCCAGATAGATACTTTTATTGAGATTAAGTAGATTGGATTGGGAGACTGTCATCATCTGAGTGGTGACGAATTTTATTTACTAAAAAATAAGTTAACTTGAGGATTACTTCAAGAATTCCAACAAATCCAATGAAAATTGTCAATTCAAGCATTATTGGCAGAAAACCCGGTATGGAATCAATTATTTTATCAGAATTCAAGTTTGGATTCAAGAGAAGGGTAAAGAGTAAATTAAATGGTAAAAACTTCATAATATCTTCTGCAAGCTTTTCGTTCCAATGTGCAGAGATTCGTGAGGCAGTAATAATGCCGACCATAATTAGTGTCAAGACATCATAATTAAGTGAAGTATTCAAAGCATACATAAAGAAAAAGCATACTACTACCCAACCATACATTATCATTGGAAAAATTACAACATATTTTACAACATAAAATATTCTTGTTTTTATTAAAGACTGTGGAGTTCCACTGGCAGTGTATCTTAGTTTTTGGGAAAAAACCTCTCTTTTGCTTAGGATGGAACTTGTCTTCCAGATAAAATAACTAAATGCTAAAATTCCAATCGCTACAGGTAGGACGTCTTTGAATCTTACCCCAGATGCATACTGTAAAATAATATTTTCAAATGGATTTGATGTAGTATTGTTTGGAGCATTTAATTGTGTAAGATCCACATTTGATTGACCATAAATAACAAGAAATCCTGGAACAGCAAAACTCAGAATGAACAATATGAAAATTTTATTCACACTAAATCACTTTCTATCAATAAAAAGAGTATCACGAGATATCAATTTCATCTTGTATGCCAGCAGCCTTTACTAATTCTATTCCAAACCGGGCTTTGATATAATCAACACCATCATTGTAACCATCCTGTATGAGATGTTTTATTGTGTTTGAAGAAAAATCAAAAATTTTATTTGAGATCGAATAATCATCATGTTTTCTTTGTATTCGAATTATTTCACCCAAATTAAAAGCCCCCTCAACAGCATCACGAAACGTAGTTGCCTTTGCTCCTTCTAGTCGTTCTTGGACAGGTAATGGTCTGTCAAGTAGATCATCAATTATCTTTTGTGTTGTACCATTATCCTTTGCCAACTGGATCAACTCTTTTACTAGCTGTGTATACATTTGCCAAGATAACAACACTGTCTCATCACTCTTGGATCTATCACCAAAAGATATATCGGAACTTCTATTCAATGTGCCATCATGATCCGAAGGAACACGGTCAACTCGTGCAGGATGTAAATTTATTTGCAATACGTTAAGCTTTGGCACGGCATCCTTTACCTTCTTTCCATAGTACCAATATTGCCGCTGAGCCATAACAACTTGCATTAATGGAGTATTAGCTAAGATACCACCATCCCAGAAATAACGCGTCTCTTTTTTATAGCTCTTTGTTTGAGGATCATATCTCTCCGCTTCAATTTGACTATAATCAAAGTTGATCGGCACTGCAGCACTTGCAATAACATGATCAGATGTAATTCCTTGAGGATATTTTATAACGTGTTCAAATCCAATTATTTTTTGGGTCTCACTTGAACCCTTATTGTCATCCTTCTCTACAATTAATTTGCCGTATCCTGAGTTTCTTGTACCGTCTTCTTTTGCATAACTATCAAACACTACAGGCAAGCTTTCCATTACATCTACCGTAACCAAAAGTAATCGGGGTTGATTGTCTTCACGACTAGTAGCAATAGGAAACTTTGCAAATCTTTCTAGACTCTTTTTTAGCGGATGATTGTCATAACGATACCAAGAATTAAGAGGATCAAAGAATCTCTTATCAGGTACTGCGTGAGGCCCAGAAAAGACATTGGGTGCTCCTGTAAAACCAAATTCCTTTGATGAGTAGTACCTCCTCGCAGTTTCTCCTTTAGCAGAGCCAATGAAAAATTTGTTCCAATATTCCCACCACGGCATCATGTAATCAGCGAATTTATCAATCATTGATTCTGTTGAAATATAATTCCAAAAGTCAATTAGTCTCTCAGCTGATCCTTCCCATGTTTTGTTTTCCATCACATAACTTGTAAGAATTGCTGCATTAATTGCCCCAATAGAAGTGCCTGCAATAATGTCAAATAACTGTCCCTCAGTTTTTCCTTGTTTCTTGTCCCTATATTTTAGGAATTGATATCCCACCGTGTAGGCTCCAACTTCATATGCTCCAAGTGAGCCTCCACCTTGGAGAATCAATGCTCTTTCTTCTTTTGGAATATTTTCCGTACTAGTACAAAGAGACTAAACAATATAACAATTGTTCAAACATTCAACCCTGGATTTTTAATTCTGCGACTGTTCTATTATTTTATGATAGTGATCATTAGAGATTTTTTCACGGTGAAAAATCAAGAGTACATTAATATCAATTATACTTTGCAGTTCTATAATTGCTTTGCAATTTGATTTTACGTCATTCTTCGATTTTCTTTAGTCTGGTGTAATAGTCAGACAATTCATTCAGATGGGCCCATGCAATCTTACCTGTCAAAATTGGATCACTGTTAGTCACGTTTGTCTTTGGGTCTACCTTACCATGCTCCATTTCAACATCTAGACCCATTTGGAATTCTCCAAAGTCGATTCTAGACCAGTCTATTCCTAGTTCATCGCCAATTCTCTTTGCCTCTTCTTTTGAAAATGCCATACAGTTTATTCTCTGATTATATTTACCAAAATTTTGTCTATTTATGACCTTGTCTTGATTACTAGAAATGATAATTGTCAAATATTTTTCCAAGTAAAATTCCGCATGGTTTAGTATAATGGTACAGTATAAGATGTTGAAGATTTACTAAATACTAAAAATCATAATTTATTATAAAATGATCAAACAGTATGGGATGTAATAATTGGCAATGTGGCAAATACTATTCCAGTAGTAACAGAAAATAATACAATCCCCATAATTAGTAAAATGCGTTCCAATTTTTTAGATGGATGAACTCTGCCAAGACCCACAAGAAATAAAACCCCAGAAAAAATGGTGGTGAAAAACACATAATTTGAGGCAGTAATTCTCATATTATTTGCATTCTGTGATTTTTCATCAAATGATTTCAAAAATTCTATTGCCTTTTTTGATTCCAACTTTGATTGGTATGCAGGCATAGTAAATGGTGTCTTGGCACTGGAATTGTTCATTGGATCAGTCTTCATCCATTCATCAAATGATTGTTTTAACTCAGGACTAAAGGCATTTTTATAAAATTCACCTAGTTTTGTGTTGTTATTTTGTATGGCATTGATATGTTCAGTAAATAAAAATATGTCAACAATTATGGCTTGTCTGTCTTTAAGTTCAGTAGTTGTAAAAATACGATGTGCTTCATTTGCATCTTGTAATTCAAATATCATCTCACTACTCCACAATTCATGTTGCAATCCACACCAAGATATCATTATAACAGTTAGCCCAAGTATAGTGACATAAATAAGATCAATTTGATGTGATTTGGATTTAGCATCAGACATGAGGCTCAAAAAACTATGAGTGAATAGAGGAATTAAGACTTACTAAAAACTTTCAACAAATTATGACGTACAACATTACATAATGAGATAATAAATCTAGCACAAATTTGCTCATAAAGTGTGATTCCATTTAGAAAAATATC
>JAEMQG010000150.1 GCA_022758935.1 Candidatus Nitrosopumilus sp.
CATTCTGGATGCTATTATCAGACCAGTAGCAACAAACGAGATTGCAATTAGAATCATAAACGGAATAGCAAGAAAAGTTCCAATCCCAAACTCTATGAAACCTAACGCACTAGATATTCCAAGTACTATCAGGCCATTGATTGTTGCAATGGTTGCCCCACCAAAAGTTTTACCCAGAACTATGCTTGATCTGGAAACTGGAGCGACTAAAATTTCCTTGAGAAAACCAAACTGTCTATCATAGATTACAGATATTCCAGAGAAGATTGATGTGAATAAAATTATCATGCCAATTATTCCAGGAGCAAGGAATCCTATGTAAGGTAAGCCTGGTATAGTTATTGAAGATGAAAAACCAAATCCTAGTATGAACAGCCAGATAAACGGCATTGCTAGACTGCTTACTATTCTTGAACGTGCTCTAACAAATTTTATCATTTCTCTCAGCCAAATTGTATAAATGTCTTGAAACATTATTTTTTGCCCCATTGATTCATCATTGATTTCATTTGATCTGCTGTGTCTGCTTCCTGTTCTCTTATGGTCCTACCAGTGTAGTGTATGAATACATCCTCAAGTGAAGGTCGGATCATATGTACAGAATCTATCTTTATTCCAGCTTCAGAAGATGCCTTGAGAATGTCTGGTATTGCAGAACCCCCATCTTCAACAGTGACATTCAGATACCCCTCAAACTTTTTTTTGTTTTTTATCCAATCAAATTTTAGAATTTTATCTAGATTATCTGACTCTTTTGTCTCTAGCTTTAGTATGTCTCCGCCCATTGAGTTCTTCATGTTTTCAGGAGTATCGAGTGCAATTATTTTTCCGTGATCTATTATAGCAATTCTGTCACACAAATAGTCTGCCTCCTCCATATAGTGAGTCGTAAGTATAATGGTGAGGCCTTCATGCTCGTTCAGCTTTTGTATGTAATCCCAAATACTCCTTCTGGTTTGTGGATCTAGACCCAAAGTGGGTTCATCTAAGAATAAAATCTTTGGATGATGCATGAGGCCACGGGCAATCTCGAGTCTTCTTTTCATACCTCCAGAATAAGTTTTGATCTGAAGTTTGGCTTTGTCCTCAAGACCAACCAACTTCAAAACTTCGTCTATTCTTTTTATCCTCAGATCCTTTTGCATATGATACATCCTTCCATGAAATTCTAAATTCTCTCTACCTGTTAGTTCATCATCCAAACTTGGATCTTGGAAGACCATCCCAATCGTTCTTCTGACTGAATCTTGATTTACAATTTCCATATTATTCACGATTGCACTACCAGAAGTGGGTATCATCATTGTTGCTAGCATATTCAATGTAGTTGACTTGCCTGCACCATTAGGACCCAAGAGTCCAAAAAGTTCACCCTCTTTGATCTCTAAATTTATTGAATCTACTGCAGTAAATTTTCCAAATTTCTTTGTTAGATTTTTTATATTTATTGCTGGCATGATTAAAAATACTTCATTTCGACTCGTCATATATTTTCCCACATTTTTTAATATCTCCTTTGCATCTTATTAATTACTCATAACTGATTTGTCCATTACGTAAACTTTCAATCAAAATAAAACTAGTCAATCTTTTCATTTGCGGAAATATCGTCTATTACGTTGACAAAAATAACGTATTCTGGCACCGTTCATTATTTTTCATCTTTCATATTAGTGTTGGAAAATATTAAAAACTATTTTCAAAAACAATTTCGGATAAAGGTAATTGTCCACCTCGTGGAGACGCATTTTTTATTGCTTTTCCAACTACAACCATCATAGAAATTACATGATCATCAGGCAGACTGATTAATCTGGATACTGCATCGAAATCAAATCCCTCCATGGGACATGTATCATACCCCATTGATTTTGCAGCCAACATTAACGTTTGAGCAGCTATTCCGCAAGATCTCATCGCTTCGTCTCTTTGAACTTGGGGTTTTTCGTTATAGGAACTTTTCATAGCATCAACTAGAAATTTTCGTGACTCTTCAGGAATGTTTATCCAATATCTTTCAGGATTTTTATTCCATGATTTCAAGTCAGCACACAAAACAATTACTAATGATGCATCCGATACTTGTTTTTGACCCCAACTCAATTCTGATAGTCTATCTTTGAGGTCTTGTTCTGTGATTATGACAAATCTCCAATTTTGTATGTTGTATGATGTTGGAGAAAGAATTGCAACTTCTAATAGCTTTGATATCTCATCTTGACTCATTTTGTAATTTTTGTCAAAATTTTTGATTGAACGTCTACTGTTTATTGCTTCAAACGTATCCATAATAATTTGAACATATCGATACAATTTAAACTTGAATGTGATTTATTATTTGTGAATTTTAATAATTATCTTGATTGTATTTATTATAAAATTCTGATAAACATTGATAGACATAATTCCAAACATTTTGTTTTTCCAAATATCTTAGTCCACACAAAAATTGAATCAATATTTTCAAAAATACCGTATCCTGATTATGATCAATAACAAACTATTCTTACAACCAAAACATTGGTCTACAAATGTTAAAAGTCTATTTAATATTTATTACCATTTCTTGGAATTTGTGTATTGACTAGTGATAATAAAACCAATAAATTAACTATGAAGGATATTTTTTTGAAAGGTTCAATTATTGCAGTAATTGTTACTATTCCGTCTATTGCATCTTTTATGATTGCTTGGGTCATTCTTGATGATCTGTTGTTTGCTGCATTGATTGGAGCCGTGATTCATTTTATTGCGATGGGGTTCTCACTGAAAATATCCAAGAAATTATTGGTAAAAAGAAATCTATGATGTGGCTTTATTTAACTGGGATTTGTTTCAAAAATAATGGATATCTCTAAACTGGAGAAAGATCTAATTTCAGAAATTAAATTAGAGCCATTACAAGCCAGAGTCTTTCTTTTAGTTACCTGTTATGGGAAAATGTCTCCAATCTCTATTGCCGAAAAGATAAAGATCTCCTCTGATGATGCTCTCAAAATTGCCAAGGAACTAATGACTTTAGGTGCTTTCATAGATATCACTGAAACTGAATTTGAAGCAATGCATCCTAGATTTACTGCAGTCAACATGTACCGAAAACTATGTGCGCGAGAAAATATTGAATTTAAACGAAATAAAATCGTTGATAACATAGGAGTGGTTTTAGAAAAATCATATGATGATGCAAGAACTAAATAATGCTAATGAATGGTGAACAGCATTGAGCCTTGATACTGAATCATGTAAACATCAGCCAGTATATTTTGGTGTAGTTAACATTAACATAGATCAGAGAACTATCGGCTCAGTTGATGTGTGGCGATGTGGTGTCTGCAAAAAACGGTTTTGCGAAGAAAAACAGCTTGGAATAGAAGAACTAGCAGATTTGGTGGGAATGCCAAAAATTGATCCCGATGCAAAGTGGGGCGTGACTGTGTGTAAATTACAACAGGGAAAATACAAATGGAAATTAGTTAGACTAAAAGAAAATTCTGAAATCAAACATGAGTGTTTAGATGAAACAGTTGTCTCTCTCAAAGTAAAAAACTTTAAAGTAGAAGATGATAAACACTGGAGCTTTTTGGTAGATGACAATGTCAACAAGGCTGTGGAAATCTAAATTTCAAATGGACCTCAAAGTTCACATTAATAATGTTCATGGAAGCCAGATGGCAGCAAAAATTACTGGCACATTCACAATTGATTCTCATTCTTTTAGATTCAATGCGATTGCATTTGGACGAATTGGGGGTCAAAATATAGGCGCAAAAATTTCGAAAATAACTGAAAAAGAGCTAATTAGACTAGGTTATGATGTTGATCAAGTAATGATGACATTACAATCTAATCTTCTTCAAGGTGATCTAACTTTGCCTGAAGGATTGAAAAGAGAATCTTTTGTTGATGATTAGAATTCAGCTTCTTCTAAAGCCTTTGAACAAGAACAACTTCTGATTTTTGGAATTTTATCGATCAAATTACTCAGTACATTTTTTGTTCTCTCTACATTTTTTGATAATGTTTCTAGCACTTCCTTTGCAGTTACTGGTTTTTCAGCCCATACATCATAATCAGTTACAGTTGAAATAGATGCGTAACACATTTGAGCCTCCCTTGCAAGCTGACATTCAGGAACTAGTGTCATCCCAATAATGTCTGCATTAATGGTTCTATAAAATTTTGATTCTGCTTTAGTAGAAAATCTTGGACCTTCTATGCAAACATATGTGCAATTTTTGTGAATATTGAAATTTTGTTCATTTGCGACTTTTAGAATAACCGATTGTAATTCTGTACAAAACGGCTCTGCTACAGAAATATGAATGACTCTCCCGTTTTCTGAAAATGAACCATTTCTTGATTTGGTAAAATCTAAAAATTGTGTTGGTAATGCAAAATGTCCTGGTTCAATCTCTTCTTTTAAACTCCCAACTGCCGAAGGTGCAATTATTCTTGTTACTCCCAGTTCTTTGAATGCCCAAATATTTGCTTTATAATTAATCATGTGTGGTGGAATGGTATGCTTTTTACCATGTCTAGGTAGAAATGCCATTTTTCTTCCTTTGAAAGTTCCTACAGTTATCGAGTCTGACGGTTTCCCAAAAGGTGTGTCTATTATAATTTCTTGAGCGTCTTTGAGTAATCCTGAATCGTATATTCCAGTTCCGCCAAAAATTCCAATCTCTACATCTTTTTCCACTAGTATTTCACCAGTGACTTGCAATTGTATTGGCTAATTCCTCTCATTCCATTTAGTTCAGTTAATTCTATTATGAATGCAAATCCTGTGATTTTCCCACCTACTTTTTCTATCAGTTTTGCAGAAGCTCTTGCAGTTCCTCCTGTTGCAAGAAGATCATCGCAAATCAAGATTTTTTCTCCTTTTTTTACTAAATCTTTTTGAATTTCAATGGTATCTTGACCATATTCAATTTTGTATGACTGTTTGATGGTTTTACCTGGTAATTTTCCTTCCTTTCTAATCATGACTAATCCTTTGTTATATCTGGAAGCCAATACACATGCAAGTAGGAATCCTCTGGATTCTATGCCTGCAAACACATCAATATCGTTTGGATGGAAATATTTTGAAAATTCATCTGCTATAAATGATAATGCCGAGGGATCTTTTAGAATAGGACTGAAATCTCGAAATAATATCCCTTTTTTTGGAAAATTTGGAAATTCTAAAATTTTTTCTTTAAGATTCATATGATGATTTTAACTAGGTGGAATAAAATTGTTTTAGATTACTTTACTAGAAAAAATGTTTCTGCATGATTGTGTCCATCTACTGCAGTGATGGTGTAATTTCCTGGTATCAAATCTGATGGAACGGCCCACGGCAGTCTAACTTCCCCGCTACCACTAGCAGGAAATGCTAATTCTGCCACTATTTTTTTATCTGGCCCTAAAATTTTAATTTCTACAGTTTGAGCTGCATTTATCACTTTGATGTCTATGTATTTTCCTAATGTTTCATTCTTTTTTATTCCTTCTCCAACACTAACAACCATTCCTTTCTCTTTTGCTGCATTTACCGTGATTTCAATAGTTTTATAGTTTGATCCGCTTTTTGCATTGATCTTCCATTTTCCGGACACTCCATCTGATGGTACTCTGAATCCACCCTCAGCAATTTTTCCTTTCTTATCTGAAAAAGTCTCAACCTCTTTTATTTTCTTACCATTTGGGTCAACTAATGAAAATTCAATTATTACATTTTTGTTGGTATCACCTAATATCAAAATGGAGTCATTTGGTGAATATTCTAATTTTGTAGTGGATATTGTAATTTCCCCTGATCCTGTTTGTAGTCCAACTGCAAAAATCGCGGTACTTTTAGAATTCCCTTTACTGATAACTGCAGTATAGATTCCTGATGTATATCCTTTAAGAGGCAAGGAATGTGTTGTTTTTCCATCATCTTCTATTATGATGGGGATTGACTCACCTTTTGGTTTGTCTGCAGGATCAACAATTAGCATACTTATTGTGTCTCCTGGTATTCCTGTTAATGAAATAACTGCTGTTTCTGTAGTTTTGTAACTTAGTTTATCAAATTCTATGTTTATTGGAATTGAAGGAAGTTGACCTAATCCTGCATAAATAAATTCTCTGTTATTTTCCTGTATTGCAATTAATGTCCATGTGCCTTCCTTGTCAACACCAGCAATTGTTGGATACTCAAATTTTACAATTCCTGAATCTCCAACTTGAATCACATCGGATAATTTTTCAACACCCAACGGATCTTCTAAACTGAGTTCTAGTGGGATGTTTGGCAATGCCGTTCCATTAAACTTTAAAGTCTCTCCTGGATCAAATTTTAGTTTTAATGGAGTTATTATGATTACTTTGGATGACTCTATAATCCAACTTTTGGAAATATTCTCTCTCCCATCTGTAATCTCTGCACTATATCTTCCCAATTTTGAATCCAAGGGTATTAAAATTGGTTCTATTTCCCAATTTCCCTTTGCATCTACTTGCGCAGTTCTTGTATTGATGATCTCGTTATCTGGATTTGTAATTGTTGCAGTAACTGCACTGTTTGGTGTTGCAGTTCCTGAGACTTGTATCATATCTCCAATTTGTATGGTTTGTGGGATTCCTTTTATTGTCAGTTGCACATTTTCTGATATTGGAATGTTAGTTCCTAGAGTTCCTATTCTTATACTTATTTTCTTTTCATTACCATCCAGATCTTTGACAACAAAATCAGATCTCTCTTGGGATTGATTTTCTGGAATTTTCATGGTTGTCATAAAATAACCATTTTCATCGGTCTGAAAAGTCCCCAACTTGTTTGTATCTATATAAAATTCAAATTGCTGTGATGGCCCAAAACTATTTCCGGTAATTCTAATTGTTGATCCAGCATTAGGTTTTTCTGGAATTATTCGATATATTGAATTCTCTGAAATTCCCGGACTTGAATTTTTCAAGGTTGGAATGGGCTTGGGCAATTCACCTGGGATGGTTTTACCACTTTGTATTTCGTCTTTATTTTTATCTAGTGCTTTCCAATTGATTCCTGGATTTGGCATGTCTGTCTTGATTCCTATTTTTATTGATTCTCCTTGTTTTACAGATTTTGATGATGTTAAAATTATCACTCCTTGGGGTGTTTTTTCACCAGTCCACCCACTCTCTGTCTTAAATGATTTAAAATTAAAACCAACACTCAACCAAATTCTAAATGAACTTACATCTTTTTTTCCATCATTTGTAAATTCAATAATGGTAGTTTCTTCAAAAGAATGACTTTTTGCATTAATTGTTTCTGATGAACCTAAACTGGCTGGTTCTGGAGGAACTATACTTAGTGGTTCTGTTGATTTTGAGATTTGAGTTGTTGATTCTGTAGAAATTGCGCTTACTGGTTCTGTCGATTTTGTATTATTTGGCTGTGGGGAAACTATATTGGTTGGAGGAATTGCTACTGGTTCTACTGAAGAAGAACTTGAAGTGATGACCATCGTTTCTGCATACGTGTTAATTGGAAGAAATATCACAACCATTGAAGATAACAATATTAATGAAAGGAAAATTCCTCTCGTAGAGGACTTAGTCATATGTTCATTCTCTTTCATCTCTCAATTAAACCTTAAAGAATACCTTCTTACCTTCGTATTTCTAATTAAAGTATTTTTCATGAGGAAACTTTTTTAGTCCCGAGCTCGGACCCTCTGAAATTTGGCTAAATCAGATTTTGTGATGGCATTTTGATGTTGTCTAATTCTTTCAGCAATTAATCGATATAGTGATCTGAATTGATCTTTGGTTTTATCAGATAAGAAACTAGTTTCTTCAAGAGCAATTTTTTCACAAATGTATCTAGTAATTTCTTCATTGTCAAATTGACCCCAATTCTCTTCTCTATGATCTTCCCAAATTGCTTTCAAACTGTCTAAAATTCCCTTCCTATCTTTTAAGGCGACATCTTTAGATGTAAGACTTGAATATCCCTCTCTTCTCAATTGTATCTCATACGTTTGATTGACAGCATGTAGATAATCTTCTAGTACGATATAGTCTTCAATTGATTCCAGATTTCTTCCCTCCCTTTCAAAAAATATTGTTTGAACGGGTGAAAATTCATTTGATACTAGCTGGGAGGAAATCTGTTTTGATTCTTCTGAATTATCCATTAAAATAAATGTCTTGTATCCATGATTTCTGTAGAAAATCGCTAAAGGCAAAACTGAGTTTTTATTATATGCGGCTACAACATTTAGTGGGTTCATTGAAATATTTGGATCCTGTAAAAATTTATCAAATGCATTGAGATACATTGCATCTGACATTGTCTCTACAATAATCACCGGTCTAGAATTAGTTCCAATCTCTCTGTCTACAATTGATTCAACTAATCCTCTTGACAAACCATAAAGAATCGGTGTTAATGTTTTATCATCCGCATTCCAATAATCATAAAAAATTTTACTAAGGTGTTTTCTTTTATCTAATTCAACTACCAGCAAATTTCCAGGAGTATAGTCAAAAATCATGAAGGGTGAATGGGTAGCATATAGAACTTGATTTGAACCTGCCAAACTCTTCAATAAATCCGAAATTCCCATTTGCTGAGTTGGATGAAGATTCCTTGCCGGTTCATCGAGAAGTAGTATTGCTTCTTTTAGTTCTGCTCTCTGTGTCTCTGCTGCAAAGTTTACGATAAAAGAAAACGTCCATTTGAAACCCTCAGCTCTTCTATTTAGCAAACCTGTATTGGTTACAGTTCCGTCTCGATGCACATCTGAAATTACTACACTCATGATATTTCCTGGACTGTATCTTAAATCCACATGGATTGGATCTCCTTTCCAAGCTGGATTTAGCTTTTTGGTTAGTCTATTACTTGCAGTATTGAGAACTTTGATGCATTTTGATGGACTCTCTTTGACTTCATCTAATGTTCTGATATCTAGTTCTGCCAAATAAAAAAGATTTCTTACAGTTTCAGCTTTGTCAAACTCTTCAACAAATTCAATTGAACCTTCACGTTCACCCTTCTCTTCTCGAAGGAATTCATTTAGATTGATATTTCCATATATTTTCTTGTAATCTGAAAAATATACAAAACGAGGAAGTATTTGCGATGAAATAAAGTTCTCTAACGCAGATCTTTCACTTTCACCACTAAGAAATTTTGAAAACTGATTTTCTGGGCTTTCATAAATTTTCTCCCACTCTTCTACTATTTTTGGTTCTTGCACTGCTATTACATGAAATTGATTGCTAAATTCAGCCATTCCACTATCAAATATTTCCTGATTTTTTGGCACAGAACCGTCAAAAAATTCAGTGTCGATTTGAATCCTAAGATGATTTGGTATTGTATCTAAAAAATTTAATATCTGTTTTGAAAAATTTTCCCAAGAATTTAGTCTGTTATTTTCCTCCTCGTTAATTTTAATGCCTTCAAATTCATATTGGACTTTTAGCTTTTTATTGCTTCTAAATAATTTCACCCTCCTAATTTCAGGCAATTCTGGAAATGATTGTTTGAGTAAATGTATTTCGTTTGAACTTAAATCAAAATCTCCCTCTACTAATCTAACTTCATCTTTGAGTTCTTCAGACATTTCATCGCAAAGATCTAATTCTGAAACCATTTCGTCCCTATTCAATAAAGTCAATGCTTGCAGAATTGTCGTTTTGCCACTTTCATTTCTTCCAACAAACGCTGCTAAATCACCCACTGTAATTTCACCTGAATCATGAATGCAACGATATGCTTTGACTCTAAATTTTCGAAGTCGCATTAAGCAATATGTAGATCTCTACGATTTAACTCATTCGTCATATTTATCATAATTCACAAAATTTTGCTAAATAGATATAGGGGAATTGCAGGGGTAAAAACAAAATGGTAACTAGACTAGTATACATTGTATTTATTTTGCCCATTGTACTTTCAATTACTTTTGGCTCCCTAGTTTTGGCAGATGTTCTTCAAGAACCTGGTAGAGAGTTAAACATGTGGCCAAACGGCCCAACAAATAGTACAATTCCAACTGTTACCTCCATTACAATAGTTGGATTAGAAAAACAGTATACTACCTCCACACCAGTTCAAATACAGGTGAAGGTTGATGACTCTTCATTTGACTGTGGTGATCTTTACATCACGATCTATTCATCAGAAACAAGCCTTCCAATTACCCAAAGTGGGTTCCTTGAACAATGTTTTGCCAAAAATGGCGAATTTCTACCTATAGGTGACCAATTTTCTGAAATTATAGTTAATCCAGGAAAGTACGAATTAATGGTGAAAATGAACGATCAAAATCAAAAGAGTAGTATAACGGCAAGTGAGAAATTTACTATTAAATAGGAATGAAATATTGAATTATTAGGAGTTATGTTAAAAAATTAAGGTGATTTGATGGCAACAAAAAAAGACAAACTAGCAGAAGATGCATCAAAAATAAAAGATGAGTCTGTACAATTAAAGGAAAAAAAGAAAGTGGTGGGAGTTCCAAAGTCCACAAAAAAGCAAATTCCTTAAGAACCAAAGTCCACCAAAAAGTAAATTCCTAAAGAAACAAAGTCCACCAAAAAGGGAATTCCTAAAGAAACAAAGTCCACCAAA
>JAEMQG010000158.1 GCA_022758935.1 Candidatus Nitrosopumilus sp.
ATATTGGGTCATCCTGATTTTCTCCAGGCCGGTCTGTTGGCTGCAGGGGCTTTTGTTGGCGGAATAATTGGCGCCCGCATCTCTTTTAATATTAAAGAGCGTTCCCTACAAATTCTAGTTTCAGCAATAATTATAATAGCTGCGATTAAATTATTTTTTGATTCGACAACTGATCTGTTAATTGGCGGCTAAAGCATATTGTAAATAGTGTTTACTAATTGGTAACTTTTTTTTGCCTTTATTTTTTAATACTGTGTTTTGTATTTGGGCACTCATTGAGTCAGGTACATCTCGCGGTGTTAGCTGGAAGCCAAAAAGCTCACGTAAACTAGTTAACGCATTTCATTTGCCTCCACTTTTGAGGAGGCATCATAAAATCAAAGAGTGGGGGGATCTATTTCATAAAATTAGCTTCTTTACACTCGTTGCATTCTTGTTCCCCATAATCGTTGACGGTATAGTTGCAATCAAGACTATGGTTGTCATGATCTGATAATTACATTAAATCATTATTATGAAATTATCATATTGCCAAAATCAAAGTTTGGCAAAATGTTGTAAGGAAAGCAAATATGCTCTAGTTTCATAACTTTATCTTGATGCTGTTTTTTTAATTCGATACCAATTTTTCTTTGATAATACGACTAGATCTCCGTTTTGTTTTGTTCCTTCATAGTTTATTGCAATTTTTCCAAATTCATCATCAATGTCTTGTTTTGCAGAAACAGTACATTTTATTTTCAATACCTCATCGGTGTATAATGGCTTTAGGAATCTAGTGCTTTTATTCTCCCACTCTGAATCCCCGTCAGTTCCAACAAATATGATGTGATTTCCGTAAATTTGACTCAGTCTGGTGAACTCGCCCTCCATTCTCGATAGGATGGCTCTTCCTGAAACTAGTTTTTGTTTTGTATTTTGTTTGTCTTCTAAAAACGCATTTTTTATTCTGGAGAATTTTAAATATTCTGCCAATTCTTTTTCTGAAATGCTACATGTGGAAAAAAATTCATCTCCTACTTTGATCTCTGAGAATTTTTTCATCCTTATCTTGATTCATCAACACAAAATGTTACTTCTGATGAATCTGCAGCATTATCTGATACTAGAAAATTTAATGCTTGAGCAATTCTCTCATTGTTTGGCTCTACTCCAGTAACTGAGCCAGGAAATATTGAGAATATTCTAATCTTTGAATTAAGAACATCGCTTAATTCTTGGTTTACTGTAGTTGTAAATGGTCTTAGTGCTCCACGAAATACCTCCACTTGGGCTCTTTGCAGACCTGTGACTTTGGTACCAGATGGTAAATCCGGACCAATTATCATCATGGCTCCCTTTGCATTTTTGTATAGTCTAGGGTCTTTGTCTCCACCTGGAACAAACTGCTCTAGTGTCCTTTGTCCTACAATGGCTGGGGTTGTGATGAATTTTTCAATTAATTCTTGCCATTTTGCCCTTGATAGTTCTGTTAGTTTTGCAATGTTTGGCAGTCTTCCTGTGATGTGAATTACTGCTAGGATGCTGCCAATGTTGGTCTTTGCAGTGTTTAGCCATTTCTGGACCTCATCTGGATTTTTGAGATTTACTATGTGGGAATGGAATTTTCCACTAATGTATTCTTGTAATTCTTTTGGAGTCGATTCAGAGATAAAACATGCAACTTTGCCGCCATTTTTTATAACGTGCTGTGCCAGATATTCTACTCTTTGTGCATCTGATTTTTCAGTCGCATCAATTGTAAAGACTATTGATCTTCCAGTAAAGTCTGGTTGGTGTACACCTGGTGTGGTGGTACCAATATGTGGTTTGACTGGGTAGAATACCCTGTCCCCTGGAATGATTTTACCGTTTAAAATTTTTGCAATTTGGTCATCGCATAAATTCAAAACAGATTCTGCAACTTGTCCTTGTGATAAGAACTGCTGGTCTGCAATCATATGTGATGTGTTGTTTTGAACTTTTTCTGCAATGCTTTGAATTTTATTTAATAAATTGGCAAGTGTTACAGTTAGTTTTACAATATCTTTTTTATTTTCTTGTGCAAGTTTTTGTGCAGCTTTTGCAATTCCATCTTTGACTATACTTTGCTCTTCTCCCAATAATGGCAGTATCTCTTTGTTTGCAGCATCAACTTGAACTGGTGTCAAGTCCTCAAAGCCACTCACTCGTAAAAATTCTGCTGCGGCTTTTGGATACACTGTCTTGTAAATTCTATCTGAATGAACTGGACCTGGATTTGTTCCAATCGATATGATTTTTTTATCTGTTAATTCCCATGACATTGCCTCTACTAATCTGTTTTTTGCGCCCTGTGATGCAGTGTATGGACTTCTGAATCTGTACGGTCTTTGTTCTAGTGGTCTCTCTTCTGTGAAAAATGTTGAAATTGTAACAATCTTTCCATTTTCTTTCATTACTTTTAGTGCTTGAACTGAACCCCAAAATGTTCCAGTCAAGTGGATATCTACAGTACTTTTGAATTCATCTAGTGGTGCATTTGCAAAACATGTGACAGGTCCTGAAACACCTGCGTTATTAATTACATAATCAACTGTGATGTTTTCTTTATTTAGCGTATCAAACATGTCATTAATTCCAATCTCATCACTGACATCAACACCAGAGAAAATTCTTACAGTGGCACCGCTATTGACTTTGGAAATTATTTCTTTTAGCATTATTGATGTTTCTTCCAACGGCTCTCGTCTTCTACCCAGAATGATTACACTAGCGCCATTTTCAATAAATTTTTTAGCAATGGCTTGTCCTATTCCAGTTCCGCTGCCTGTTACTAGAGCAACTTTATTCTGAAATTTTAGCATAAACATTCAATACTTTTGTATTATTTAATTGGATTGTTCAGGAGCGTTTCGGAGAATCTCAAACCCCACAAAAATCAATACCTGATATATCTTCCAATGCACAATCATTTCTATCTCAAATTCCTTCTAAAACAGAGATAAAGAATTAGTCTATGGAGTTGTTACGCTGCAGGTTGC
The DNA here is from genome assembly GCA_022758935.1 of Candidatus Nitrosopumilus sp. Lineage (GTDB taxonomy): Archaea > Thermoproteota > Nitrososphaeria > Nitrososphaerales > Nitrosopumilaceae > Nitrosarchaeum. The sequence goes on from JAEMQG010000158.1 coordinate 3,003, forward strand.
AGAAGGAGACGTCAATACAATAAAGGCCACATTTGCCGTGTCACCAACTGGGGTTCCAGTAGCATATACAAATGAAACAGTTCCATCAGTTCCTGCTGCAACACCATTAAAGCTAACAGTATAATCTGCACCACCTCCAGCAGGGTCTACGCTTATAGCTGTATTTGCACTAACATCAGCTGGAGCAAATGCTATGCCAGTACCATCTTGATCTACTTGGATTGTTCCGGTAATGCTAGAAGCACTTTCGGTATCGTCAGTGTTTGCAGATATGACTTCAAAAGGTGCGTTACATGTAAGTGTCACAAGCGTACCCCCAATAATTCCTGAAAGAGCATCAAATGGCGATGCGGCAACAGATCTAATTGCTGTACTCACTCCTGGTGCGAGAGCTAAACTTGAGACACAGCCACTGCAATTTAATGTACCTGAAAGATCAATATTTCCATTAACTGATAATTTTTCACTGGGAGTGATTGTTCCAATTCCAACTTTGTTATCTGATGTCACTCTCATCACTTCATTGCTTGAAATTCCATCAGGACTGGTTTTAAAAATAATATTTGATGCACCAACTGCATATGCTGCACCAATGGATGTTCCTAATGCAACCAGAACAATTACTAGGAATATCTTGGTTTGATTCGTGAATTCATTTAAAAATTAAAGTATATAAGAAATTCATTTTTTGTGATTTCCACTTTTTCCAACAAATCAACCTTACATTATAACGTGGATTAGGGTACAGAGGTACGCTTGTTTGGTAGATGATTCTATTTTTGCTGATTGTCTATATACTTGAATATCAAAATCGATTTGTTCAATGTTTATCTAGTCTAACGCCTAATTGATATTGTGAATCCCAAAAATAATGGGAATGGGGATTCTACGAATGACTTTGGATTTAATTGGATTGATTTCTGAAATAATAATTTCTTGATATCTTTATTTGTGGGTATGGTTTTTTGTAATTATGCATGATTCAGAGCCAGACACATTTGTCTTACAATCATGGCCTGAGAAATTTTCTGATATGCTAAAAAAGATCGGAGTTGATTCAAAGATAAAACAAATTGGAACTGATGATGTTGAAAAAGGCGATTATTACAGTAGATATTTTTCTCAAACACCTAGAATGGTGACAAACAAAGGTTGTCTTGATGTTACGAATTCTAATATTGACGTGATTCAAATTATTCAAAAGGGATAATGATGCAAGACCCAAATCCAATGCCATGGGGTGCACTTGATAGATACCAAGCACACTTTATTGTTAGAAAGCAAACTGAACAGGGAGTCATAAATTACATCGCTACAACTAAACTTACAACAAAAGGACATTTTTCTTCAAAAAAAATTCTTAAAGTAGAGTGGGATGGCGGCGGCAGTCTTGCAAGAAAATTAAATGAAGATAGTGCACTAAATGAAATGATTGCAAAACAATCACCCCATGACGCTACCATATACGTAGAGCCAACTG
>JAEMQG010000160.1 GCA_022758935.1 Candidatus Nitrosopumilus sp.
ATGGAGAAGAAACTAGTAAGAGGACGTTCCATTCAAGGACTAGTTGCGGCATGTCTTTATGCCTCATGCAGAAATACTGAAACGCCCAGAACTCTAGATGATGTTGCAAAAGGCATCAACATTAGAAGAAAAGATGTAGCAAGATGCTATAGATTAATTTTCAGAGAACTTGAATTAAAAATGCCAGTAGTTGATCCCGTAAAAGGAGTATCCAGAATTGCAAGTATAGCAGAATTAAGTGAAAAAAGCAAAAGAAAGGCAATTGTAATACTAGAACAAGCAAAAAAAATTGGAATGGTGGCAGGAAAAGATCCTATGGGGATTGCTGCAGCCGCACTCTATTTGGCATGTATTAGTTCGGGGGAAGTGAAATCACAAAAGGACATATCCGTTGCATCTGGAGTCACTGAGGTAACAATCAGGAACAGATGTGCAGGATTGAGAAAAATGCTTCAAAATTAGTGAAAAAGATGCTATATAATGAAAATAAATGGTCCGATTGGTTTGACTTTAATGCAAAAACTATTTCAGAAATACCCCAAACTGCAGGAGTCTACATGATGCACATCTCAATGAAAATTTTATACATAGGTGGTTCTGAAAATATAAAAATTGCCATTCAGCATAATACGAACCAATGTGTTTCTAGAGCTACAAGAGTAAGATACATGCAAACTTCATCGTTTGAAAAAATTACAGATGAGTTGATTAAAGATTATCAAAGCAGACATGAGGGAAGACTTCCTCAATGTATGGAATGATATGAGTAGATAATTAGAATCATCAAATAATACATGCTAAATTACTTTGAGAGGTTGGGAGTAGTTTATGTTCCAGTTTATTCCACAGATATACAACATATACTAATTTCATTTATTTTTTTGCATATACTAGTTGCTCAGGGTATTTTTTGCCACGTCTTGTAAATAATGTCACATATACAAAATTTGATGGATTTGTTATTTTCGGAATTATTTTTTAATCAGGTTATCAGAATCGTGGAGATCGTCAACAAAAAGAGAATGTGAAAGAGTGTTGTTTTATTAACAATAATAGCATCAATTCACATATGATTAGCAGTAATTTTACAAGAACTAACCACCACGTCTAATTGTTGAAATACTTGAAAAATCTTTAGAAATTACAAATTTTATACGCCATTATATGATTAGTATATACAAATTTTATACGCCATTATATGATTAGTATATACAAATATTCTACATACAAACATTTAGTTAATTTTTCAATCTTGGTCCAAGTTACATTTTGAGTGTGGGTTTTCATGATTATCACATAGTGATTAGGACATAGTCGGAGTACTAAACGAATCAAAAAGTTCCCGAGATAGATTTTTTGAGTGGCGCGATAATTTTGAGTATTTTAAATGGGATTTTGCCAAAGTCCATTTCCCTTTCAGAAGAAACTAGCAAGACATCGTCATTTGACAGTGGAAAACTCATCACAATTACTTTCTCCCTATATGACATGGAAAAGTGAACTTCGCCAAATTCTTTGTCAAATTCATGTCTCATACGAACTCTTAATGCAAGTTCCATGAACATCATCTCATCTTGCTTTTGTGACTCTAATGAAAGAAGTCCATTCTTCATACCACCAGCCACAAGATGTCCCCTATTATTGATAATTCTGCAAGACCTCATATTTGGATCCAGAGTGGTAATTTTTTGGCAGATTTTCTCTAGTTCATCAACATTAGCCATTTGTCTAATTTAACAAGCGATCTATTTATTGAGATCTGTTCTATTATGAATACGTGGAGCCACAAACACCAAAAGATACATCAGACTATTACAAGCATCTGTCCTTATTCTGGACAGACATTATTCATCTAATGTCAAGTAAACCACAAGCGTTGGCTTCAGTAGGCCCCATGCGAGCATTTGCATCAAATGCAAAGAAAATTTCAACTGAGTTAATCGAGATCAATGAAAGTTTAATGGGTTTTAACCAGTTCGTGACAGAGTATTATAAACAACTGGCAGAAACTTGGAATGTTGCCCAAAAGAAAGTCAATCTAAAAGTGCCAGACGTTCCACATGATGTAGAACAAATAGACTCATTAAAGAGGGTATGGATAGATATTTTTGATAATGATTTCACCGAATTATTTGATTCAGTAAAATTTGGTGAGAATTATGGCAAACTAGTATCAAAAGAACTTGAACTTACAAAACATTGGAATAATATTTCAAATGTAATACTACAGTCGGCAAACTTGCCTAGTAAAGAAGAAATAGATGAGATATACAAAGAACTACATTCTCTCAAAAAAAGAGTTACAAAATTAGAAATTGAATTAAAAAAAGTGAATAAAAAATGAAAAGTGAATCAAAAATAGATCCTAGAATTTTAGAGGAAATTTTGAAATTTAGTAGGAATGTCATTGATGCTCCAAAATTAGTTTCTGCACCTGATGAGATAAGTATGGAAGTGACACCACATGACATAGTACAAGAAATCGATAAAACACGATTATTACATTATAGATCACTTACAGAAAAACAACACAAAACACCATTATTGATTTCCTATGCATTAATCAACAGATATCATATTTTAGATATTCAGCAAGAAAAAAGTTGGGTAAGAAATCTATTACTACAAGGATTTGATGTATACATGTTAGATTGGGGAAGCCCGACTAGTATGGACAAGTATTTAGATTTTGATGATTATGTTAATGGGTATTTAGATAGCAGTGTAGAATTTATTAAAAATGAATCATCATCAGAAAAAATTTCTTTACAAGGATATTGTACAGGTGCCACAATAGCAACAGCATACATAACATTACATCCAGAAAGTGTAAAGAACTATGTTGCTACGGCACCGGTGATTGACGGATGGCGAGATACTACTGTGATCAGTAACCTTGCAAGACACATGGACGTCGACAAAATGGTAGAAACCATAGGAAACATGCCTCCGGAATTCATGTATTATTGCTTTTCTGTACTAAAACCATTTGAACAGGGAATTGAGAAATATGTAAATTTTTTCAAAAATATTGACAATAAAAAATTTGTAGATAGTTTCATCAGAGTAGAAAAGTGGTTAGGAGATACACCCCCAATACCGGGTGAGCTTTTCAAACAATGGATTAAAGACATTTATCAGGATAATCTATTAATTCAAAACAAAATGTATGTTGGAGGGAGCCACATAGATTTAAAGAAAATCAATATGCCTATGTTTACACAAGTTGCAGTAGGAGATCATCTATTATCACCAGAATGCAGTATGCCCCTTCATTATGCAGTAGGAAGTGAAGATAAAACACTAAGAATGTACCCTACAGGACACGTTGGCATGATCGCCAGTTCGTTATCTCAGACAAAGGTACTTCCAGAACTAGGTAAATGGCTTGCAGAAAGATCATAAAATAAAAAATAATACCACTAGTTATTCTTTGTGCTAAATAGCGAAATCCAGGATTGCAGGATATTTCTATTTAGATCAGCAAATGATTTTGCATTGTCATTGAATGTTTTGATATTTTGTTGTGTTGCATCAATTGTTGCAAGTACTACCTGATTTTGTATTGAATTTGTCTTCATAAATTCGTTGGTTGTGTCGTGAAGCATTTTTAATGTTGCATCAGGCATGGAAGTTGCAATACCTGCTTTCTTTGCACATTCTTTTTGTAGTGTGATTGTATAATTGACAATATTCTCATACGCATGTAGGTATTCTTGTTGTACGTTAGTAATTGATTGATGATATTGTGGTACTGAATGTTTAAGACCGGTGAATAGCTTGTCTGCACTTTCCTGATAAACAGAAAATACGTCTTTTGTTCCTAGTGTCTGTTCGTGTTTACTCATTGTTTCTCCTCCTTATTTTTTGACTTTTTTGCTATTGGAAGAACTATAACTTGAACCAAATCTCCTTCTCCCAATCCAAGTGCATTACGTTCTGCCTCGGGTATTGAAATTCTACCATTACTACTAACAGTTGTTTTGTAAGCACCCCAATTCACAAAAGACGGAAGCATTTGACCAATCTGAAACATAGTATCCATACTTTTACTTTGCATAGAAGATATGTTCTGCATCACATTGGATTGTGCATTTCGTGTACTATCAGATACTTCTTTTAGTGTGTCTAATGGATTAAATGTCTGTGGATTCTGGTTGGTCATTAATGATCCAAAATTTTTTATAAATTCAGCTTGTGCACGACCACTTTTTTGTATCCATTCTTTAAACATTTCTGAAGGATCATATTGGTTATAATTACCATTCATTGGTTTTATTTAGAATTAAATGCCATATAAGTTAATCTATTTTTCTGAAAGAAATTTCAAGACAGCAGAAGCAAAAACATTCGGTTTTTGAACATAAGGAGTATGGCCACATCCATCCATTGTATAAAATCTACAACCTTTGATCGAAGATACAAATTGTTCTGCATATTGAATTGGGATTACAGGATCAATTGAACCCCAAATTAATAAAGATGGGGAGTAAATCGAAGTCAGTCTAGGTGCAATAGAACCAGAATTTTTCAGCCCTAAAATAGTAGACATGAATGCTAATTTTGCATTCGGTAAATGCATTCGTTCAATAAAACCTTTAACAATTTCATCGCTCACCGATTTGCCAGAGCCTTCCATTAATTCAAATGCGTTTTTTGCACTTTGTTCATTTGGATAGAGGGCGGCCATTATGTAAGCATCCAAGGCAGGGGTGGATTGTTTCATCACGCCTGCAGGAGACACAAGAATTAATTTTTCAATATTACTTGAATTTATAGATGCATATTCAGCAATTATTTGCCCACCCAAAGAAGAACCAATAACATTAGGACGTATGAGATGCAGTGTCTCAAAAAAGTCACTTATAAAGTCTGAAAAGAAACTAGGGGTGTAATCCACAAGGGGTTTATCACTATAACCAAATCCAATTAAATCGGGAACTATTACGTGATAATTTTTTGCAAAAATAGGAATCACCCCACTCCATCTTTCGGCAGATGCACCCAATCCATGAATAAGAACCAGTGTTTTTTTAGAGTCTCCAGACTCCAGATATCTAATAGTGTTCCCCCCCACTTTGATGAAATTCTCTTGCAGCATTTTAGATTTAATTATGAGGGATAGTTAAGTTTAGTTAATAGTATCGATCAGATGTTTTTATTGTTTATTAAATATTCAAGGCGGGTTCAGGAACATCTATGTTTTTAAGAACTAATTAAAAAAATCATGGAAGAAGCCAAAATATCATCTCTACAAAATAGCATAACATTCAAAGAGAACATAATGCGTGTGGATATAGGATACATCAATAAAATCAACACATGCTAAAAAAGAAAAATACGATCTTAACGTTATTGGTTCATTGGGTAGAGGTACAGTAAGAGAATTGTTTTTATTGTGTTTCAAATTATGTTATTCATTCATCAAAAATTCCTGTCCTCATTGTGAAATGACTTTAAGATAATCCATGCTTCTGAAAATATTTTTGGTGATATTCTTCAGCTTTGTAAAATTGTGGAGCAGGAACAATTTCAGTCGCGATACTTTTTTGGAGTTTTCCTGATTTTTCCAAGTCATCTTTTGATTTTTGCGCAATTTCTTTTTGTTCGTCATTATAAAAAAAGATGGCTGAGCGGTATTGGATTCCAATATCAGGTCCCTGCCGGTTAAGAGAAGTAGGGTCATGATTATTCCAAAATACTTGTAGTAATTCATCATAAGAAATTTCTGATGGATCATATTCAACTTGCACAGCTTCAGCATGTCCGGTTTTATCAGTACACACTTCATCATAAGTTGGATTTGCTAATTTGCCTCCAATATAACCAACTTGTGTCGATTTTACACCTCTTGTTTTACGAAATAGATCTTCAACATGCCAGAAACATCCTGCACCAAATGTAGCTTTCATAAAAAAATTTGGAAATAAACCAAATTAAAACTATGGGTTGTTATTAAAAAATATAAAAAATAGTACAACGGTATTACTGTAAAATTATTGGATTTCTATAATATCTTTCTCCATGAGATATTTCAAAGAATTTACAAATTCTTGTTGAGAAATTAAATCATCTGCCCACCAGAGAGCATTATTACGTATCCAATTTGGGACATAACTTACAGAATTATCTATAGAGTTAGGAGAATTTTGAATCATAATAATTTTAGTTTTTAGCATAAAATCTAATCCATGCATAAATTGAGTATCAGAAATCTCTCCAGTCGTCCAAAGTTTAGCATAAGTCTTAATCCAATCTGGAACATAGGTGTAAAAGCCCAATACATCATAGATAGTTTGTTGTGGAAATTGAGAATCAAACCATGATTTGTAGTTTAATTCATTGTTATAACGGTCAATGTAATACTGTGGTGAATGATCTAGAGAGGGAAATCCAATAATTCTCATTTTGGGATTTTCAATAAGAAATTTATCATCCAGATGTCGTTTATCAATATTTGTGGCTGTGAATTTTGGTGTGGATTCACTCGGAGTATAGATTGATGATTTTTGATATGTGATTTTCTTTTCCAGGTTTCCACCATAAAATACTTTGAGGGTATAAATTCCATCAGAAGGCCATGTAGGACCACCAACATTAATTGTCGCAAAGAATGAACCGTCGGATTTTGGCGATATATCAGCAATGCCAGCAAAACCAGACTCTTCAGGATTAATTATTTGAAGTATTACAGA
>JAEMQG010000065.1 GCA_022758935.1 Candidatus Nitrosopumilus sp.
ATTTCTTGTTTGGTGCATTATCCTCTGCAATTATTGTTTATGGAATTTCATTATCATACGGGTTAACTGGCTCAACAAATATTGGTGAAATTATTCAGGGTTACTCCACTCTTGATCCTTCATTGTTGCCACTGGCATTATTATCTGTTGGAATGTTTATAGCTGGATTTGGATTTAAGATGGGACTAGTACCTTTTCACCAATGGTTGCCTGACGCCTATGAAGGCGGACCTCCAACAATTACTGCTTTACTTGCTGCTGGTACAAAGAAGGCAGGATTTGCAGCAGCAATTAGGATAATCGTCCTAGGAATGGTTGTACTCAATCTTGATTGGACTCTAGCTCTTGGCGTAATTGCAGTAATGACGATGACAATTGGTAACGTAGCTGCAATCATGCAAAAGAGTCTCACACGAATGTTAGCTTATTCTAGTATTGCCCATGCTGGATACATTTTGATTGGTCTTGCTATAGCTCCATATAGCTCTCTTGGTTTGCAAGGTTCTCTATATCAAATACTAAATCACGCAGTCATGAAAGGTGCCGCTTTCATAGCAGTTGCAGGAATAGTAACAACACTTGCCGTAACGAATCTTGATAAACTCAAAGGACTAGGTAGACGAATGCCGATCACATCCCTCGGATTGGCCATTTCTTTATTAGCATTAGCAGGCGTACCTCCACTTGCCGGATTTTGGAGTAAAATAATGTTGTTTGGTGGTGCATTAGATGCTGGCTCATCTGTATGGTGGGCACCTTGGCTTGCAATTGCTGGAGTTCTAAACAGCGCACTTTCACTAGCGTACTATGGTTGGATTATGCGAAAAATGTACTTTGAAGGAGAAACTCAAAAAAGAGTATCAGAACCAAAATCTGTAATTGCAATTATGGTATTCTCTATAATATTTTTAGTAGGATTTGGGGTTTATCCAGATCCAATCATCAAATTTGTACAATTCGCTGCTCCCACACTTAGTCTAGGTCTTATGCCTTAAATGTCGTAAATTTTATAAGATTTTCTAGATTTAGTTTTGCGTTATTATCTGAAATTTTTCTCAAACTTGTTATTGCTTTGTCAGAATACACTTTCAAAAGCTCTTCCATCTTATTGAATACATCTCTCGGATCAGAACTTTTCTTGATAAGCAAATTAAATAATTTATCTTCGTTCTTCCAATCCAACAAATCATCTCTGATCTGATACGAAATCCCTATATTTTTTCCATATTCTGTTAAGGCTTCAATTTCTTCTTCAGTTCCATTTGCAATTATTGCGCCTATTCTTGCTGCAACTTCAAACGCAGTGGCAGTCTTGTATTCTATTACTCTGAGATAGTCATCAAACGTGACATCTTCGCTAGATTCTAATCTACTTTCAATCATTTCTCCCTCACTCATCAACATTGCAGTTGTTGCCAAATCTTTTGTTATTCGTGCATTGTCTAATCTTGAAGAAATTGCAAGAATTAAACCTAAAACAAAATCTCCTGTTAAGACGCTTGTATTATATCCGAATTTTATATGGAATGGATCTTTTTGTCTTCGCATTGTTTCATTGTCTATAATGTCATCATGAATTATAGATTCCATATGTAAAAATTCAACAGCGCAAGCTGCTGCTAGTGTATTGTCATCAATTTTTCCTACACTTTCTGCAGCCAAAACTAAGATAATGGGCCTGATTCGCTTTCCCCCATCTAAGGAATACTTTAATGGCTCAATGAATTCTGATTCTGAATAAAGTGATAATTCTCTATCCAGGGCATGATTGATCTTATCAATATACATACCATAAGTTTCAAGTAAAGGATTAATCTCGATATTTTTCCTGTCCAAGATGTAGCCTATTCAAAAAACTTTCTTGTTAGTAATTAAATCTTGGTGCTCCAGCCGGGATTTTCATCGTTAGATTTTGAACCCGGGATCACTGCCTTGAAAGGGCAGTATGCTTGACCGGTCTACACCACTGGAACCCAACAAAATTGAGTATTTTGTCCATAAAATCTTTTGTAAACCACAAAGATTTTTTATTGGCAAATAGTGAGTTGTGTCATGAATCTAATAAAACGAATTGATGAAATTATTGAAGAAAAAAGTTTACTAAAACATCCATTCTATCAGATGTGGTCTGATGGAAAACTGACTCTTGATTCTTTAGCTGGTTATTCTAAAGAATACTTTCAACTTGTTAAAGCAGTTCCATCTTTCATGACTCCCATTATAGAAAAAGCTCCTGATTCTGTGATTGGTGAATTAATTGAAAATCAACAAGAAGAATTTGATCACATAAATCCTTGGATTAAATTTGCAGGAGAACTTGGGATTTCTGAAGAGAAATTGATTCATTACAATGGATTAGAAAAGACTAGAAAAGCAATTTCAGAATTATTTGAATTGATGAACACATATGAAGGAGGAGCATGTGCAATGTATGCTTTTGAAAAAGAAATTCCTAAGATAAGCCAAACAAAACTTGATGGTTTAGCAGAATTTTATGGAATGTCAAATGATGAGTCTACAGAATACTTTAAACTCCATACAGAAGCTGATATACGTCATGCTGCATCCTGGAAAAATATTCTTGAAAAAACATCAACTAACTCAGATGATTTGATCCAAATCGCAGATAAATCTATTTCTGCGCAAAATCTGTTGCTTGATAGTTGCTATGAAGCATACTGTTGAGCTCATAACATTTTATACTGAAGATAAAAATCATTTGCTTAGGGCCCATAACTCAGCTTGGTAGAGTACCCGGCTCATAACCGGGGAGTCAAGGGATCGAAGCCCTTTGGGCCCATATTATTTCCATTAGTTTTAAAATGAGCAGAGACAAAATTTATTGGCTGCAATGAAGAATCAGAGTTATATCTGAAAGATGATTGAAAGGCATTTGTCTGAGCTGCCAAAATTACTTGGCGATCTGATTTCTTACTTTTTCTACAATGTTTTCATCAACTAGTTTTTGTTGGTATAATGTTTCTGTGATTTGCATAACATTAGTAATTGAATGTAATTTTACTCCCAATTCTTTTAGCGCCTCATCGGCACCCTCCATTCTATTGACAATTACATATGCATCTGTTACTGTGACATTTGCTTCCTTCAATGATCTTATTGCATTTACAACTGAACCTCCAGTAGTTGCAACATCGTCTATCATCAAAACATTCATTCCTTCACGAGTTATCCCTTCGATTGATTTTGAAGTTCCATAATTTTTTGGCTTGTTCCTTACGTAGATTAGTGGTTTAACTGTTTCAATTGCTAATGCCGAAGCAATAACTAAACCACCGGTAGGAACTGATACTAACGAATCAAAATTACCCAATCCTATGTTTTCAATAATATCGTTTTGAAGATATTTTATCAAGATTCTGAATTGGTGCGGATAACTAGGAACTAATCTCAAATCTACATAATATGAGCTCTTTTTGCCACTGGCAAGTGTAAAGTCACCGAATTTTATTATGCCGTTTTGATACAAAAATGTTGCAAATTCTTTTACAAACTCCACATCAAAATTAACAGCACTGGATTTATTTTGGTTTGTATTATGTATTAATCATGCCTGAAATCTGGTTAAATTATGGTATCACTGATGTTGTTTTAGATATTAGAGCAGAAAATTTAGAACAAAAAATTGATTCTGATGGTAAAATCATGGCTGATGCAGCGATCAATGAAAAACTGAATAGCATTGATCTAACGAAACCTATGGAACTCGTAGTTTTACACAATTCAAAATCTATTCAAAAAATAATCTCATCATTATTTACCATATGTGAACAAAAATCTATACCATTTCCTAAAATTTTGGCTGAGAAAAGAATTATGAATCTAGTAAAAGCAGGATTACCTGAAGGAAGTTCAATTAACGAATTTGATAATTCTGATCTTTCAAATTCCAATCTAGTTTTCATGGGTGAAATGGAGTTTGATGGTTTATTTGGATATGAAACAATTTCAACCCGATTGATCAAAAAATTTGGTCAAGAATCAATGCTTTCTGCATATGCAAAAAGAAAAAGTAACGTTCCTTCACCCGGGCAATTTACAGAAAGTTTTGATGAAGCAAAAAATTTTACTGATAATTTTGAAATTCAGGCGATTGAAATTGTTGCAAATTCTCAAGGAATAGTTGATTTTACAATAGGTCATCCTTCAGAAACCGCTTCATCGACAAAAATTCTAGAATCG
>JAEMQG010000019.1 GCA_022758935.1 Candidatus Nitrosopumilus sp.
CTAGATGTACAAGAAAACTGATCTAAAAACCTTTTTATATTTTTATTAATTGGAACGTTTCCTATTCATCTGAATTTTCTCATGTACAAGAAAACTGATCTAAAAATCTTTTTATATTTTTATTAATTGGAATCTTCTCCGATTTATCTAAATTTTTTTAATATTAAAAAAACTGATCAAAAATATACAAATAGGATCAAGTCATAAGTCTTATTTACCCCTTTTCTAGTCAAAGAGTGTATGGAATTAGATGAAGAAATAGAAGAACCAAAGCGAAGTGGAATTCTTCAATCTACATCAAAACGTGTAAGAATGATCTTTTCTGTAATGGCAAGTCCAAACAGAATTGATATTTTAAGAATTTTAAATTCAAAGGGCCCATTAACCTATTCTGAATTAAAATCATTAGCAGGATTCAAATCCAAAAAAGAGAGTGGTAAATTTGCATACCACTTGCGAAAATTATTGAGACAATCTCTTGTAGCTCTAAACAAATCTGAGAGAAGATACACCATAACAAATCTTGGAAAACTTGTATTGAGCTTGGCAAGACAAATTGAGGAACGATCAATTATTGAAAGTGGAAAGATGTATGTTAGAACATCACATGAATCAATTGAAGAATTCAATTCTCATAAAATTATTCAATCACTTGTACGTGAAGGTAGCCTCCCATTAGAATTAGCTCAAAAAATTACTGAAGAAGTTGAAAATAGAATTTACAAATATCAAACAACCTATCTCACAGGTTCCCTTATACGAGAAATGGTAAACTCTGTTCTTTTGGAACACGGCCATGAGGAATATCGCAATAAACTAGCACGCCTAGGAATGCCTGTATATGACGTTCAAGAGATGTTTACAAACCTAGATAATGTAGATAATGGAGCAGAGGGATTACTTTTCAATACTGGTCAGAAAGTGTTTGCAGAACATTTACTCACTAATATTTTACCAAAAGATGTTGCTGATTCACATCTTTCTGGTGATTTGCATATTTCAAATCCAGGAATTTGGTCAATGATACCTGACACAATATTTGTAAATATAAAAGAACTAATTGAGGATGGTGTTATTCTTGGTGGAAAATATCTCGATGTATCAAGAATACCATCATCTAAATCTCTTGATGACATTACATCTTCTTTATCTATAATAATTTCTTTGCTCTCCAAAGAAGCTTCACAAGAAATAGTACTTGATGGATTAATTCAACTCTTTACAAAACACTCAAAGAACATTCCAGAACTTGAACAAAAACTAACAGATGCATTTGCTACTGCATCCACCACATCAAAATATAGCAAAAAAAGCACTAATGTTTCAATTAGACTTCAGTTAGGTTCTGATTTAAAAATTGTTAACGCAATAATTAATGCATACAAGAATTATACAAAGATAACACCAATTCCAAAAATTGGTTTGATTATAGATTATGACAAAGGAAAAGTTATAGATGTTTCAGAAGCATTAGCCGAAATTATTTCAATTGGTGGAAAAGTCATGTTTGCAAAAGGCGAAATATCTAGCTCTGGTATCACAAACGATGCAACAAAAAATTCTGGCGCACTTGCAATCACACTGCAATCTGTTTCTATCAATCTTCCAAGACTTGCATTTGAATCCAATAAAGATGAAACATACTTTAGAGCAAGACTCGCATTATTAATGAAACCTGCTTTATCTTCTATGGCATTAAGAAAGAAAGACATTTCTGATCTTACTCGTAGAGGACTAAATCCAATTCTTGCAAAGAATACACAATACATGCAAAGAAGTTCTGTAACCCTCATTGTTAATCTCGTTGGATTAAAGGAATCTGTTTTCAACATCCTAGGATTTCAAGATAATAAAGAAGGAAGAGACATACTCAATAAAGTAATAGAAACTGCAGTTGATGTTGCAGCTAAAAAAGGCAAGGAACTTGGCGATGCAGTATCTATATCTATGATTGACACTGAAGGATCTAGCAGATTTGCAAACTTAGACGGTGAGAAATATGGTAAAAATTCAGCTCTAAGTTCGATAGATCGTGACTCTTATTCGCAAGGATTAATCATTAAAGCATCTGAAATAAGCGAATATACGAGCAAAAACGAGATCATATCTGAATGCAATAAACTATCTAAATTGTTAAATGGCGGTCTATTAATTAGCCTAGAAATAGACAAGAATTCTAGTAATGCTGACATCAAAAAATCAATAGAGAAAGCAGCAGAACTGGTAAATTCATTCAAGCCTATAAAGAAAATATCGATCTGTGGAGAGTGTGGATTCAAAGATCAACCATTTGTAGACAAATGTCCAAAGTGCAAGTCTCCATACGTAATCTGAAATTCGTGAATTAAAAACTAGTTACGATCATTTTTTCAATTACTTCGATCAGTTTCAGATAAGCGATCCTTTGTCATCTATGACTAATGTTAAACCAGTATGACATTCATAACACAGGTGTGAATAAATTGACTCATCAAAGGGATAAGATCAAAATTTTTCGAGCACACAAGTTATAACCACATTATTCTTAGATTCTACAGGGAGATTATAATTGGATAAATCACAAATAGAAAGTACGATCAATGAGATCCGAAAGCGCAGTGGCGCTGTAACGGTCTTCAATCAAAATAAAATTTCAAACGCTATATTTAGGGCGTTGGCAGCCACCTCTAAAGCCGACCGTGGACTGGCCGATCAACTTGCTAATAAAGTTGTACAAAAGTTAGTTGAACAGGGATTCACAAATTCTAGAACTCCAAGTGTTGAGGATATTCAGGATATAGTAGAATCCACTCTTATCGACTGCGGTAATAGCGATATTGCCAAGGCGTACATTGTTTACAGGCATGAACGAAGAAAACTACGAGACGAAAAAATGAAAGTCTTGAATGCAAAATCTTTGGATACAGTCTCAAAGAACTTTGATCTAAATTGCTTGAGAGTATTGGCATCTAGATACCTTTTCAGAAATGGTAAAAACGAGATCACAGAATCACCAACTCAAATGTTTGAAAGAGTAGCAATTCTTGTTGGTATGGGTGATCTTTTGTATGATGCCCAGGTCTTTGATAAATCTGGAAACATTACACAAGATGTTGAAGAAGCACGAATGTATCTTGAAAAATTAGACAATTTTGATTACAAATTCAAAATTGGAGAATACTTCCTTAACAAGTGGCACTTTAGATCTTTAATCAATCACTATGTCACGCTTGCCAACAAAGGTCAGATGAAAGTAAGTTTTAAAGATCTTTTGACATTACTTGCAGCCAAAAAATTAGAAAATTATGCGGACAAGATTTCTGAATACTTGGAATTGATGACTGCACAAGACTTCCTGCCAAATTCACCAACAATGATGAACGCTGGTGGTAGACTGGGTCAGCTTTCTGCCTGTTTTGTTCTTGGTATGCCTGATGATATGGAACAAATAATGAAATCAACTTCTGATGCAGCACTAATTTTCAAATCTGGAGGAGGAGTTGGAATCAATTATTCCGATCTTCGTGAGGAAGGCGATATTGTGGCATCAACATCTGGGGTAGCCTCAGGTCCAGTCTCTTTTATGAACATCATCAATACGGTAACTGAAGTTGTAAAGCAGGGGGGAAAAAGAAGAGGGGCTAACATGGGAATCATTGAAGCTTGGCATCCTGATGTTGAAAAATTCATTACAAATAAAACCGAACCTGGCGTATTAGAGAATTTTAATGTCAGTGTAGGTATATGGGAAGACTTTTGGAATGCACTTGTAAACACGGATGATGGAAAGTACATGTTACGTAGTCCACGTGACAGAAAACCTGTAAAAGAAATCAGCGCACATCAATTAATTGATTTGATAGCATTGTCTGCATGGAAGAGTGCAGAGCCTGGATTGATCTTCTTTGATCAAATTAACAAATACAATGTATTTGCCAAAGCAAGAAAAGCTCCACTACGAGCTACAAATCCATGCGGCGAACAAAGTCTCTATCCGTATGAGTCATGTAATCTTGGTTCTATCAACTTGGTAAACCTTGTAAAAAGACAGGCTGATGGAGAATACATATTTGATTGGCAAAGATATGAAGAAACAATCAGAAAGACAACAAGGTTCCTGGATAACATCATTGATGTAAATCACTACCCTGTAAAAGATATTGATATTGCATCAAAAGATTCTAGAAGAATCGGTTTAGGTGTAATGGGAGTAGCAGATCTCTTATACAAATTGAAAATACCATACAACTCCCAGGAAGGATATGCACTACAATCCAAATTGTCTGAAGCATTGACTTACTATTCCATGGAGGAAAGTGTTGCACTTGCAAAATCACGAGGTGAATTTCCACTTTGCTCAAAGACAGAATATCCAGAAGGAAAAATTCCAATTGCAGGATATTATGAGAAACCAAAGGAATCACATTCCTATGAATGGGATGCACTAATTGAAAAAATTCAAAAGCATGGAATACGAAATGTCTTGACTACTACAGTAGCTCCAACAGGGACATTATCTATGATTGCAGATTGTTCAAATGGAATGGAGCCAGCATTTGCTCTAGTATTTGAAAAGACGGTAACTGTGGGCAGATTTTTCTATACCAACAAAATTGTAGAAGAAGTACTCAAAGAACATGGCCTATACAGTGATGAACTCCTTGCAAAGATTGCAGACAACTATGGATCTCTGAAAGGAATTCCTGAAGTTCCACAATGGATGCAAGACGTCTTTGTTACTGCAATGGATATTCACTGGGCAGATCATTTGATGGCTCAGGGTGTATGGCAAGATTGGATAGGAAATGCAATTGCCAAAACAATTAACATGCCCTATGACGTTACTGTAGAGGATGTAAAATCTGCATATCTGTTGGCTCATGAATTGGGACTAAAAGGAATCACAGTATACCGTGATGGGTCTAGACATAAGCAAGTACTTCACATGACAAGTCAAAATGCACAAAAACTATTTGATGTCACACCAAGCCAATATGTTACTGATTACGTAACGGCCATGATTTCAAATCCATACATCAAAACTCAAGTACACAATGCACTTGAACTCAAAATCCATGATGAAGAAATTACAGCTGAATCTATCAGACAAGAAGAGGTATCTGAAGATCGTCTATGTCCAACATGTAAAAACAATCTAGTTTTTGTTGAGGGATGTAGTATCTGCATAGAATGTGGATTTAGTGGTTGTACTTCGGGTTGAAGGATTTTACTTTACTGTAAACCGAAGAAAAACAATCCTCTATCTTCCCATAAAAAACGATCACTCAATGACATGGGGGAAAATACAGTAATTATTACTCCTAGAACCTAAACCTCTTACTATGGCTTGATGCTGTATTGAGAACATGTATCGCTATTCAATAATTTGCTATGAATTTTTTCTATACTTGGAGATAATAATTGAATACTAGTAAAAATAACTCAATTGTAAAAAAGCAAAAATGGATCAATAAATGACAACTTTTTTACTTGCTTTTAATTTCTAAAGTTTGTGAATAAGAAATTTTTAGGAGTATCTATTGGGGTTGCAGTAATTGCTATAATTGGTGTGGTGTTGATTACACCAAATTTACAGCCAATTGCCGTTCAGAACCAAAACGAAAAGATTGGCCTTGTAATTAACACACCAAATACGTCAGTATCTTTAAAGAATTTGAATCAAATTTACTCTGATGCATCTTCTACTGGAATTGGTAGAAGTAATGTGTACTTATTTTGGAATGTCATTGAACCTGTAAA
>JAEMQG010000106.1 GCA_022758935.1 Candidatus Nitrosopumilus sp.
CCTACCAGTATCTTGTCTTTACAGTTTCAATAACTTTTTCATGCTCTTTGCTTTTGTGTCGTGCATATCTTTCCATTGCACCCAATGGAATGCCCCCCAAAGATCTTGCAATTGCATTAAAGAAATATCTCTGGGGACCTTTAGAGCCAGTCTTTGTCATGAATTTTTGAATTCCATACTTGAAGTTGTGTTGCCAAGTTTTGTATAGCACACCTAGTTGTGCAGGAGTCATCTCATTTCCAATGTTAAAGAAATCAGATTTTTCAAGCAACCCAATTGGAACAAATGTAAGTGCAGTTGCAGTAAACATTGAATCTGGTTGTTCATTTTCTAATTCACTAATCAGGCGAATCGTATCCCAAGAGTCTTCTGGCTGCTCGTCATTATCCAGTCCCATAATCAAAGTAAATGCAGGAATCCAGTAATCTTTATTCAGAGTCTTGACTCCCTCTTTGACTACCCAGTGCCATTCACTTGGATCATATGGAGCAAGTTTTCTGTCTGCATATTTTCCAATTAATCTCAAACTTCCAGTCTCAAAGCCTGCTTGAACCCCAATCATATTGTCCGGGCCGGCCTTTATTATTTTTGAGAGATTTGGAATTAGTTTTTCATCAGCTATTGCACCTGCAAGCGTACCATGTGTTGGATTTGTGTGTCCTACGCCAGTTGACATTATGGCAGTAAAGAGTTCTTCTAGTGCCTCTCTATTTGGCTCCATTCCTTTAGAAGTTCTAGGATCCATTCCGTAGACAAAAATATCATCACTGTGAATCCATGCAGACTTTGCGCCACCTTTTTTGATGTTTACTTCAATTTCCCGTTTTACCTTTTCTGGAGAATAGTATCTCAGTGACCTTAATGTGACATCACAAAATTTACAGCCTCTTCCACAACCTCGCATCACCTCAACCATTCCATGCATGCTGGGCTCTACAATATCTGGAATGTCATCAAGGTCTGGTCTGTCCCAGAAATTGACAAATCTTGCATGAATTTTTTTCCCGTTTCTTTCAAACTCTTTAATGTTAACTTTAAAGTCGCTGCGTTTTCTAAAAGGATCCATGTTTTCAAAATCCCCATTAATCAAATAGTTGAAAAATCTACCAGCATGTCCGTCAATTTCTGGTGCAATGCCACCAAGCTCACCTTCCAAAATAGCATAAATGCCAAACTCGGCAATTTTTTCAGGATCATAATTGTACTGCCAAGTTCCAGATGCGCCAGAGATGACTTTGGCCTTACTGCCGGTTTTTAATTTTGCAGCATTTATTCTGCGGTGCAGTTCTGTATTGTAAAATTCATCATATGACATTTGTTTTCTACCATAAGTAAATGTCATTGTAACTGGTCCCATTCCAAGTGGATCCATCTCATATGTCCCAACTACCAAGGTATCAGGGCCAATGAATTGTTCTATATGGTCTGGATGTGCCACCACTACATCCTGGCGACTAAATCCATCTCGCAGTAAACCTGCCTCAACTTTACGTAATCCGTATGGAGCATAGTTTGCAATACCATTGGTATGAGGTATGTAATTGCAGATAAAATCAAATAGGATTTTCGGAGTGACTTGATTGCCTAGAATTTTGTAAAGTAAGCTGTTTTTATCACGATGAATATCAATTGCTGGCGCGCATCCAAAAAATGTAGCTAGTGATAAACCTCGATATGGCGACATTAATGTACGGTCTGCAGTCAATACAATTTTTGGAGTACCCATACCCTTCAAGGCAATAATTTCACGATTTATTTTAAACCTTGCTAGTGTAATCTAATAATTTTCCAACATTCCAGCCTTATTTCTGTGAAAATGTCCAAATTCTTTGTTATCTAGTAAATGAGTGCCATCAAATACGGTTCCGTCGCTGCACACCAAATCCTCACCAACACAGCAGCTTCCGCAAATTCCAACCCCACATTTCATCATGCGTTCAAGACTGGCCTGAACAAAAAGTCCTTTAGAGTGTGCCAATTGCACGGTTTTGTACATCATTATTTCAGGACCGCATGTATACACTGCATCAAAATGAATTTCGTTGACTAATTTTTTTACCATCTCTGTAACAAAGCCTTGTTCACCATATGTCCCATCATCAGTGCAAACAATTACTTTGTGAGGGTTTTTCTCAAGCAAACTATTTGCCAAGCCTTCAAAGAAAACTTCGTCTTTTGATTTTGCTCCAATTAATACAGTGACATCGTCTCCAGATTTTAGAAAAGTCAGTAATCTCATCATTGGAACCAAGCCAGTTCCGCCACCAACTAGCAATAGTTTTCCTTGCTTCAAGTCAAAAGAGTTCCCGTATGGTCCCCTCACACCAATTTGTTGTCCCACTTTAACATTATACAGTCCTGTTGATGCAGGACCATGTCTTCTTACTGTGAAAGCTGCCTTGCCAGATTCTAGGGAGATCATCACACTCATTGGCAATTCATTGATTCCTGGAATCCAAACCATTGCGAATTGGCCAGGTAAAACAGAAGACATTACATCATCAGAGAAAACCAAAGTTCTCACAGTAGGAGTTTCATCAATTACTTTTTCAATTGTGCAGATTTTTGGGCGATTATGATTTCTTTGCAAGACCTTTCATCTCCTCTAGTTTTGAATAATTTTTTCTTTTCATGTACTCTAACATGCCTTTGTTAATATCATTAAAAACATGTATCGAGTTTTCACCAATTGCACTTCCCAATTGAATTGCAGAAGCACCTGCCAAAATAAATTCAACTGCATCTTCCCAAGTAGATATTCCGCCACATCCAATTATTGGAACATCATATTTTGAAGAAATTTCATAAACACATCTCAGTGCAATTGGTTTGATAGGAGTGCCAGATAGGCCACCAAATTTGTTACTCAGAATTGGTCTTTGAGTTTCAACATCAATTACCATTGCTCGTACTGTGTTGATTGCAGTGATTGCATCAATTCCAGAATCAACTGCGGCTCCTACAGTGTTAAGATAATGGGTTGTACCCAATCCCACTTTGGCAATAACTGGCACGTTGGTTGAATTTTTTACGGCACTAACAATTTTCTTTACTAATTCTGGATCATCTCCTACTTCAAGTCCAACTTTGGCAACATGTGGGCATGACAGATTCAACTCATATGCGGTAATTTTACAATTTTCAAATTCTTTAACCATCATTTCAAAGTCTTTAGGAATGGAGCCCACCAAACTAACAATTATTGGAACGTCTTTGTTTGTCTCGATCATTTTTGCAAAATTTGGTGCCCCTGCATTTGATAATCCAACTGCATTGATCCATCCACCGTCATTTACACTAAAGATAGTAGGATTTGGATAACCATCCCACGGTTCTGTGCTAAGGGATTTTGTAACAACTGCACCTGCGCCTGCACGATAAAGTCGATTAAATACATCAAGTGAAATGCCCAATATTCCAGAGGCCAGCATTACAGGTCTCTCTAGTTGGATTTTTCCTACACGGGTAGCAAGACTAGGTTCCACTTTGAATCATGGACACAGTTTCGAATATAATAGTTGATTCACGAGATTTCTGTTACCTTTTTTAAAGGAGACATAGAATCATCTAGTCATGTATTCTGTAATCTTGACGGAGCTTGGAATCTCAGTTTTCAAAGATGAGAAACTCGAAAAGGTATTTCCTTTCAAGGATTCAGTCAGAGATTACATTTCTGTGAAAAAAAAGGAATCAAGGCTAATAGACCTTGTAGATTATCTCCGCTCGCTGCAGAGGGGAGTTACAACCAGTGACGAATCATTGCTGATATTATTGAAAAAAAACTCCATTGATGCACAAATCATGGAAGAATCTCAATTAGAAAAGATTCAAGCGACAAAACCTCAGATAATTGTTGACTCTGGATTTGCACAAAACTTGGCAGATGCATTAACTAAATTAAGAGAATTTGCAATGGGATTGTCTTCATCTAAAGTAACCGAAGTTTCAGAGAGCCCAGATCTGCACATCATTCAAGCAATAAACTCACTTGACGAGATTGATAAAATTTCTAATGCGCTTAGCTCAAGATTACGAGAGTGGTATGGATTACATTTTCCAGAATTAGACAACATCATAGACAGCATTAATGGTTATGCACAAATCGTTTTGGCAGGAAAACGTGAGTCATTAACAAAAAAAGTGTATGAGGATGCAGGATTTCCAGATTCAAAAGCAGAGATGATTTCTTTGATTGCATCAAAAAGTAGAGGTGGAGATATTTCAGATGTCAATTTAGCAATTGTTCAGTCCATTGCAAAACAAATTCTAGATTTCCATGATTTACGAAAAAAACTAGAAGATCATGTTGAATCAGAAATGCAAACTATTGCACCAAACATTACTGTAATTCTAGGAGCTGCAGTTGGTGCAAGAATATTGGGAAGAGCTGGAAGTCTAAAAAAATTAGCGTCGATGCCTGCAAGTACAATTCAAATAATAGGTGCAGAAAAAGCGCTGTTCAGATCATTAAAGACAGGAGCTCAGCCACCAAAACACGGATTACTATTCCAACATGCAATGGTGCACGCTGCCCCAAGATGGCAGAGAGGAAAAATTGCCAGAGCAATTGCTGCAAAAGCAGCCATAGCGGCAAGAGTGGATGTCTATGGAGAAGGAATCAACAAAACTCTACTTGAAAAACTTAACATCAGAGTTGACGAGATTGGTAAAAAATATGAAAACCCAACTGAGAAAGAAACCAGTAGGCCAGAATCATTCAGACGAGATGAAGGTGGAGATTCTAGAAGAAGAGAAGGGGGATTCAGAAGAGAAGGTGGAGATTCTAGAGGAGGTTCAAGAAATATATGAAGAGCACAAGTATGAACTACAGTAACATCTAGACATCTAGGATGAGGTAGTCTGCTTGCAAA
>JAEMQG010000181.1 GCA_022758935.1 Candidatus Nitrosopumilus sp.
CTTGGCTCTGCCTTGTAAGTGCAGTATGAGCACGTATCCTTGCATAAATTTATGATGTTGAAAAATGCTTTTTTTGAGAATGTAACCGAGTCGTTTTTGAACTTTTTTCTCAAATTTCGGGCTGTTGAAAATAATTCATTAGGGTTATTTTTCGAATTTTCATAGATTTGTATTATTTCATCTCTGGAAATAGACTTGTTTTCTAAAACATTGTTTAAACTCTCAGAGTTTAACACAAGTTTGTTCAATAGTTGTTGTGCTTGTCTAGAAGTATTTATGCTTGTATTGTTTTAATTTCCGTTTGGTCTCTCTTCTAAGGTGATAATTGTTTGTGTGGTTCTACCGTCCCTTAGAATCTCTAAAACTATTTCATCTCCAACAGTTTTTGCTCTTTGAAGGTGGATCAAAATATCGTCTATCTTTCTTACTTGTTTGCCATCAACTGATAGTATAATGTCTCCACCAATCTGATACTCGATTCCATCAATCTTGAGTGTCTTGCTTGATCCAAGCAGACCTGCCTTTGCTGCAGGACCATCTTTTATTACTGTAACTACCAAAAATCCAATTGTATCATCTAATTTCAGAATTTTTGCCAGATCCGGATCAATATCCCTGCCTGAAATTCCAAGCCATGGGTGATGATATTTTCCATTCTCTATTAGATTTGGTACAATTTTGGCTATTGTCTGAGATGGAACAGCAAATCCAACTCCTGTAAATTCTCCAGTTGCGGACTGGATTGCTGTGTTTATTCCTACAATCTCCCCTCTCATATTCAACAACGGTCCTCCAGAGTTTCCTGGATTAATTGCAGCATCTGTTTGAATTACATCTGGAATGGAATATCCTGATTCAGAAGGTAAGAGTCTACTTAATTGGCTGACAATTCCAGATGTCATTGATCCTGAAAGACCAAATGGATTTCCAATAGCTGCAATTGATTCTCCAACTTTGAGATTTGATGAATCTCCAATCGATAAAGGATGTAACAATGACAAATCCGCATTAACCTTGACAACTCCAATATCTGTAAATTCATCAAAACCAACTATTTCTGCATTATATGAACGACCATCAAGAAAGGTCACGACTACTTTTTTTGCATCTTTTATGACATGGGCATTTGTAATAATGTGTCCTTTTTTATCAAAAACAAAACCAGATCCAACCCCATTTGTTCCTCCTGACTCTTCTGTTCTTTGGACATTTACTTTGACAACTCCTGGTTCTGATTTTTGAAATATTTCAACCAGTGAAAGATTTTTTGAATATTGAGGGAATGTTTCTCCAACTGCACTTTGAGTGCCTTCACCATCTGGAACAATATCTGATTTTATTGTGCTGGGCAGTGATATCAAAATTACTGCAAAGATCACTGCAGCAATTGCAGCACCTATTGCTCCACCAACTAGTATGCCTGACTTATCCATGTAAAATTATTTCCTGGTTTTCTATCTAAAAGCATTCCTACACACTTATCGAATTTTGGACATGATCTTTCATAGAATAACTTCTACCTCTCCATGTTACAGTGCTACTTTTTGCTTGGAGTAATCCGCTCAAAAATCCCAGTGTCACTACCAAGCCACCAAAGGGAGCAAAGAGTGCATAAACTAATTTCAGTTGTAATAATTCCTTGACCTCTATTATTGCCCCGATGTAAATCATGATTGAAGCAACAAGTGATGCCGTAAAAAGAACTAAAAACGATGTTGACTCTAGTCTCAAAGTAGAATATGCTAAAATTGGAAATGGTATGAAAAGCAAGAATAAAACCGCAAAAAAACTACCGATTGCAATTTTTTTGCTTTGAAGATAAAGTGGGATCATCAATCTTTTGAGTGCATTCCAAAGTGTACTTTTATCGCGTGCCCACACTGCCTCTATTAGATGGTCACCTCTAACAATTCTCATTTTGTGGCCTGATTCTTTAACTTTTTTTCCAAGTGCACCATCTTCAATAATTTCATGTTTTACTCCTTCATGCATTCCAACTGCTTTGTAGGTTTTTTGTTTAATTATGAAAAAACTCCCAAAGAAATATGCTGTTTTCTTTGTTGGATCATTTACTCGAATTGCTGAAAATCTAGTGTGAAGAAACGTTGAAATCATTGGAAGTGTAATTCTTGTCCAAAAATCCATTGTAAGTAATCTTGGAATTGCTGATAAGGCATCCAATTCTAAAGAAAGCAAATGAGATACAGCAAGAGAGACGACGTTTTGTGAATGTCTAGTATCTGCATCGGTGAATAACAAAAGATCTCCTGTTGCATTTTTGTGTCCTTCCATACACGCCCAATTTTTCCCCATCCATCCATCAGGCTTTTCTTGAGCCTTTACTGGTATTATTTTAGAACTTTTCTTGACATACTCTGAAATGATTTGACTCGTTGCATCGTCTGACGAATCATCAATCACAATGATTTCATAATTTGTATAGTCTTGATCAACTAACGAATCTAAACATTTTCCAATAAACTCCTCTTCATTTCTTGCAGGAAGAATGATTGAAACCTTGGGATTGCCATGTTCTTTTTTTTCAAATATGTCTAGATGTGGAGTCCATCTGATCGTAGATACCATTGATTTAATTAAAAATATCCATACAAAAGAGATTCCAATTAAAATCACTGTTAGTAAATAATTTAAAATATCTACTGTTACTTCCATTGATCTTATCTCTCTACTTCTTTTTTGATATTTTGCAGTGCTTGCTCTGTTCCGCTCTTGATGTGGTTTGCTATCATTCCTGTGAACATGCCCATCAATCCTGTAAGTTTGATGTTCCATATTGTTCTGAGCACCGTTTTTTCATCTTTGAACGATAAACTGATGGTTTTAGTTCCGTCTATGATCCCCTTTGTAAATTCTGTCTCGATTTTTTCTTTTGGTGACATCTTTACTTCTTGCATGCATTTTTGGTCTCTGAACGCAATGGTAATTTCCCTGCTGACCCTATTTCCCTCTTTAGAAATATTTCTCACCTCCTTAGTCCCCCTCCAAAATTTTGGCTCATTATCAATATCTGATACTATGTCCCAAACTTTGTCTATTGGAGCATTAATTTCAATTGAAACTTCTATTGTGGCCATGCCTATGCTTGTTAATTCCGCATTAAATATATTAGATTCCTATTTGATGAAAGATTGACTGTGATGGGCAATATGCCTAAAATCCAGAACAGTAACTCCAGTTCTAACGGCATTTGCCAAACTTCCGTCACAGTCAATCACCCTTAAAGAAATGAAACCTTCACGATACATGCCAAAAATTGGAACCTTTGATGGAGCAGGATTTTGGAAGAATGCATATGCACACCAACGTGCAAAGTTACTAAAAATGGTAAATGTTCCTGATGACCAAATCATTGCGTTAGTTAATAAAAAATATGTAGAACTTCCTGCAGCACTAAAATATGAAATTGAAACAAGTGGAATAGATAAAAGAAATCTGATGTGACATTTCGAAATTCATTTTAACAAGATGATTTAGTTATTCTTATGCCAAATGTATCGTATGATGATTTTGCTAAATTAGATATTCGAGTAGCAAAAATCATTTCAACTGAACCAATTCCAGGCAAAACTCGAATTATAAAAGGGACTATTGATCTTGGTTATGAAAAAAGGGATGTGATAATTGGCGGTGCTCAATACTATACACCAGAAGACATTATTGGAAAAATTGTAATTGTTATTGCAAATCTTGAGCCAAAAAAAATGGCAGGGGTTGAATCAAATGCAATGCTCTTGGCAGCTGATGTTGATGACAAACCATTCTGGCTAACTGTGAATGAAGATATACCATTAGGGAGTCCAATAAAATAAGAAAAATAAACGAAAATAAATTTGAACTGCACTTAATCATAGATCATTAATTTTTTTTCCTCAAGTAGTGCGTGTAAATTATTTACTGATCTGTATACATCTTCTTCTTTTTTTGCCCCGGTGCATACAAGTTTTCCAGACGAAAATAACAAAATGACTGTTTTTGGATCTAGCATTCTGTGAATGAGTCCGGGAAATTGTTCTGGCTCATACATGCTTCTCGGTAAAGTTCTAGCTGCTTGTTCTAGATGAATTCTTCCACCAAGATTAATTGAAGCCACAATGTTTTGAATTGTTACCTCTGCTTCTTTTTTTACTTTGATTCCACCCTTTCGAAGTTTTTGAACAACTGTTTTTACAGCTTTTCTAGCCATTTCTTCTGATTTGGAACCTGTGCATACCATCTTTCCTGAGGTAAAAATCAAAGTTGCAGTTTTTGGACTCTTCAATCTAAAGACTAATCCTGGAAATTGATCTGGGTGATACTCCACATCTGGAAATGTTCTGGTGATCTCATTCAAATCCATCTTTTGATCAACAGAAGCTGAGGCTACGACATTTTCCACACTTATGATGGGTTTGGTTTGTGGCATATTCAGGTTTTTTCTAACATGACTATAATAAAAGCACTTTCCAGATGTTTCTTCTAACTAATTTTTTTTCAATTCTGCTGCAGAATTTGGTTTTTTCCATGCCTTGTCATGCGAATGATTTAATTTGGATTCATTCATTTTTTAATTTATTGAATTATACTAATATTGATTTTGATCAAATATTCGGCTCTACTGATCAAACTAATCCTATCATGATGTTGATCTGGATTGTCCCAATTATCATTTTTGTATTCTACGGGCAGAGAATTCAATTACAAATTACATCTGGAGAATTAAACAAAGGAATTAAAAAATTGGAAGAATACAAAAATTATTCACGAAACGAACTAATTGAATATGTAAAAAAAATTATGAATCCAAAAGATGATCCAACCAAAAAAATTGACCGCTTTTTAGATTATTTTACTATAATGCCTGTTAATATGGATCCAAATGGAATAGTTGCCAAAGTAAGACATATTGTGAGAGCCCGCGAAGATTATTCTAGAGAACATGTTAAGTCCCTGTCATCTAGCACAAGTAATTTAGAATTAACCAAAATTCAAACACTGCTTGAAATTGCAACTTCTTTACAAATGATCTACAAAGTTGTAAATCATCTCTTCTTGACTGCAAAAAAACAAAACAATTATCCATTAATTTTACCTCTTCAAATGATGATGCCTTTTATAATGGAAGAGGCAGAAGCCATGCACAAAGCAATACCTGCCTTTAAAATGGGCCAGCCTATTGGCGATGGTATTGGACCTATGGTGATAGGGAAAATGATGCTAGGATCAAAAAAAGAATCAATTGTATTTCAAACTGTTCTTAGCGAAACTGAACATGCTGGACGAAAACTGTTTTTATTAAAGGCTGAAGGTCCTGACGCTGTAGTTGGTAGGCCGGGTGATGCAATTCAATCAATCATTTCTAAAAATAAACTTGATGTTATAATAATGGTAGACGCTTCCCTAAAAATGGAAGGAGAAAAATCTGCAACTATCTCACAAGGATTTGGTGCAGCAATCGGTGGAATTGGAACTGAAAGATTTCAGATAGAAGATATTGCAACGAAACATGAAATTCCAATTTTTGCAATAGTGATAAAGCAATCTATCAAAGAGGCAATTACTCTAATGACTAAAGAAATTGCAGACAAGGCCGATGAGATACGTTCACAAATCTATGAGATGATTCAAGACAATACAAAATCTGGCCAATCCGTTTTGATAATAGGTGTAGGGAATACTATGGGGGTATCTCAGTAATGTTCTCAAAAGAAAAAACTGTGGTTGCATACACTGTAGAAAAATGCAAACTGTGTTGTATGGAAGCAAAAAGGAAATTTAAAGAAGGCGATTTTCTATTTGCTGAAACTTCTAAATGCAATTCATGTAATGGTGTACTTAGCATCGAAAAAATTTTTGGCGAATCTATTGAACAATAAACTATCTTTGTTTAGCAATTATTTTCTGATTGTATGAATTACAATATCTGATATTGAAAGATTATTTGTAGCAAAAAATTTCAACAAAAATTACTCGTCTGAAGAATTTGTAGATTTTGATTGAAATAGTAATTTGAGAAAAAATGTTATGGATATAACTGACATAAAAATAGTTTATAATTGCAAGGACTTGTTGACTTCAAATTTATATCTAGAACAAAAACAAAGTATTTTCACTGAAAGGACAAATCTTTGAAGATCAAAAAATTAGCGAAATATTAGAAAAAGCAATTAAACAAATCCACAGACAGTGATGTATTCATCAACTCCTTGGATCATGATTCATAACATCCTCATCAAAAGAATTCAATCATCCTTGACGGTAAGTAAATGAACAAAGGCAGTCGAATTATGAGGATGTGTCAATTCTTAAAATTTAGCTGCTGAAATGGCCCATACGGGATTTATTCTTTCTAATCCATTCCTAATGTAATTCTGGTAATTCTCTCGTATCCACAACCCGGGCATTCTTCGTATTCTATAGGATACACTAGTGGATGCACATGATTATAACAAGTCATAGAATTGATTTGAGGTGTACTATGTGCTTTTTTTATTATTTCTACCATTATCATATCTTGGATTGTCATATCTGCACTGTGTCTAATATCATGTTAAAATGATGGATGTAATTGTAATTACTTACAGTTTTTACAGATAAATTCAGACACCTAATGCTTTCTAAATTCAATATGCACAATGTAATTCAAGGAAACTGAAAAATAGTAACACTTCTTTAGATTTTATATTGCAACAAAAAACTTGTCCTTGTAAATGCGGTTGCACTAAAATCATATCCAATGTATATTATGCTCTTTGTATCTTTTGTACACTTGGAACCCATAAAAAGTCTTAATAAAAAAGGTATTAAAGTAAATAGAAAATTTATTGGAATTGATATTACTTGTAACTAGAGAATTTTTCCAAATATCCTCCTTCTAAAAAATATTTCTGAATTTCTAAATAACTTTACATTGTAATCTGATTAAAGTCATACTTGTTTGGTTAACTGTGCTGTGTCATTTTCTATTTAGTTCATAACAACTTGGTAACACACAGCGTTAAACTACGAATAAACTCTACTTTTAACTGATCTGTTCTTGATTTCTAGAATTTAACACCATGTACAAAATATATTTTACATCTCAAACAAACTAGATTTAGATATGAATATCACTATCTGCAATTCATTTGTTAATCAATGAGCAAAAAAATAAGATGTGTTGAGTTTAAAATAGTTTCAATAGATGCATATTCATTATTCCACCATATTTGATCTTGCATGCCCCACACTTGAACAATCAGTTGTTTCTACAAATGACCCCCTCTCGGGTAAAATTTGGAGATGTTGTATCTGGAGACTGGGGATTCCCAAGTATACTAAACGAGACATCTAAAATAGAAGTAAAAAGTCCTGTTCCTTAATACATTATATTCAAAAGTTTAACATCAAAATTATTTATTAGAAAACACTTTTACAAATTAAGTGATTTATTGAGTCATAGTTGTTACTGTGACTCCATTTTCATTTGGAATGAATGTGTGTTCTGCTTGAGCAACTCTTTGTCCATTTATTTCAATTAATATCGGATATGCTTGAACGGCTTTTTTGTTAATTAGTTGTTCTAGTAGTTCCCGTGCTTTTTTTTCTTCCCAATCTTCTGTAATCCATCTTAGTGCAAAAGGAAGCATATTGAATTTCTCCCAGATATAATCTAGTAATTTATCTGCTTCATCGTTTTTTGTTTTTTTTCTTGAATTTAATGCAAAGATATTTTTTATTTTTCCATTTCTTACAAATCCACCTCCTTTCGCTGTAGTGACAAATGGTTCGCAAGCATAGGCTGTATTTTCAGCTAGGGTAAATCCACCAATTGACCAAATATTTGGTATGGATCTCCCTGCATGTATTGTGTATTGCTCTAAAGAATGCCCACTAAGATTTGCAATTGGTTTGAATCCCAACTGTTTTATTGTTTTTTCTATGGTTCTTCCAATATCGCTGGCTTTGACTCCTACTTTTATCATGGACATTGCATTACTTAATGCTGCTTCAGCAGCTTTTATCAATTCATCATATTGTGCATCGTGACAAACAGTTACAGCCGTATCTGCAATGTATCCATTGATTTGTACACCAAGATCAATTTTTACTAAATCTGAATCTGCAATTGTAATTGGATCGTTTGGTTCTGCAGTGTAGTGAGCTGCTATTTCATTGATACTTGCGTTTACGGGAAACGCACATTTTGCTCCCCGTTTTTTAATTTCATTTTCTACTTCTTCACAAATCTCATAAACTGATTTGCCAACTAAATTTTTGACTCTCACCATTTCTCTTACTTCTGCAGCGATTTTTCCGGCTTTAAGGTAGTCATCTATCTGCATCACTTTTTTGTTCTTTTGTTTGCCTTTAAAATGATTATCTGAAGATTTGACTTGTCTTATTATATCCACAGCATCCCAGCCTTGGATTTTGACTTTAAGGGTAATATCTTCAGGATATTCCTTTGTTCAGTTTAGGAATGAATTTCATGAGATATCCTATTTTTTTATTTACATTATGGTGCAAAATCAAGTTGGATTGAGATCGATACAAAAAAAAATGTCAATTGTGTCTACATTAAAGTGGGTTTCAAAAAGATATGATCTCGATAAAGAATTATCAAAGGATAGAAATTATTTCAATTTCTTTGATATGAAACTATGGTCTTTAATTCAAGACGTATTTTCTAGCATGTCTTTTTTGGCCACATAGATTGTAATAATTTTTGTTTAGGTTATCATGAAATAATTCTTTTTTTAAAATATTTGATCTAAGGAAAAACTAAATAAAATCTTAGAAAAATCTCTGTAAATTGTAAATTCTCATAGCTGATATTACTAAGAATAATTTAAATACTAATCAAATATTCCCTCAACCATGAAGACAACCTTTCCTCGCATTCTCTCTCTTACACTCTCTATATTTGTGGCAATAATTTTTGTTTCATCAACTAATCAGGCATTTGCATCTTCAGTAACAATTACTGATCCAAGCTTTGATGTTACATCATTAGCTGATGGTCAATACACCCCACTTAATGGTTCTCCAGCTGCAGGTTGGACATATAATGGTGGCACTGGAGTTTTTAATCCAACCATTGTCCACGTAACTGATGAAGCTCAAGATGAACCAAACGTTGCATATAGCAATGGGGGTTCAATCTGTCAAATTCTTACCTCCAACATTGTAGGGAATACACGGTATGCCCTATCATCTTACGTTGGGGAGAGAAGCGATGGAAATCCAATAGTGGACTATAAAATTCAATTGAAGGAAGGTACAGGACACACAGAACTTGCATCTGTAGATGACACTACGGGAAATCTACCTACCTCAGGTCATTGGGTATTAAATAATGTAATCTATACCTCTCCTGTTTCAGGGTCACCAATAGGTGAACCATTGGAGGTTTGTCTTTCCAGCACAGCTATACAAACATTATTTGACAAAGTAAGTTTGGATGCTACTACATGTGCGACTGTGCCCCCAGGCCAAGTAAGTTGGTGGCCTGCTGAAAATAATGCAAAAGATATTTTATATAACAATCCTGGAACACTGCCATTAAACGGTGTAACTTTTTCACCTGGCAAGGTTGGACAGGCATTTACTTTTGATGGAAGTAACGGCGTAACAGTACCAAACTCTGCATCACTAAACGTCGGTACGGGTGACTTCTCTATTGATGCGTGGATTAAAACCAGTTCTACAAAAGATGTTCAGATTATAGTCGATAAAAGAATAGTCACTCCTACAGTTAATGGGTATGCCCTCTTTTTGTATAATGGAAAACTAAGTTTACAGTTGGGCGATGGCACGTATGACAATTATTTTGGAATTGCGCCCATAAATAATGGACTCATTCATCATGTCGCTGCAACAGTCGATAGGGACTCTGCTACAGGAATAAATCTCTACGTTGATGGCATACTGGTAAACACATTTAA
>JAEMQG010000027.1 GCA_022758935.1 Candidatus Nitrosopumilus sp.
CAGCAAATCCAGTAACTGCCAACCTTGCAACTGGTGATAAGACAGTAGAATTTGGCAATGTCTGTACGGGATCAGGCGGAGGACATTCTAAAGGATTCTGGACAAGCAAGAATGGTAAGGATTTATTTACTATTCCTGATGATTCATCTTCTTTGATTGCCTTGAATCTTGTCAATGCAGATGGTTCACCATTTAATCCTGCAACATATACTATTTTCAAAACCTGGCTTTCTTCTGCAAATGCAAAAAACATGGCATACATGCTCTCAGCCCAGTTATCATCTATGAGACTTAATGTTAACCATGGTTTTGTAAATGGGGCTGGTCTTGTATATGCGCCAGATTTGTTACCATATGGACCAATTCCCGGTCTCACCAGTTTAGGTTTCATTAGTATCAATGATCTAATGGCTGCCGCAAATACTTCACTTGGATCTCATCCTAATACTCCAGCAGGTGATGCTAGCAGGGCATATCAAGGAGTGTTGAATGACGCCTTAGATAGAGCAAATAATGATAGTACCTTTGTTAAACCAACACCATGTGTATTTGGATTTTCCTAGGGAAAAAGACAAGATTATGTCAAAATATCAGTAATTCATTTTAGACAAAATACTTTCTTCCATTTATTCTCTAAATTATTCTATTTGATATTAAATTTAAAAGTAAAATGATTTGTGAGTGACATCTTTCCCATTATAACACAATCCAAAAATCCTGGTCAATGTATTATAAAACTATCTTAAATGAATTAATTATATTTCATTGATAAAATAGATAAAGATTTGTCTCTTGTAGTATTACAGTTTTCTTGTAATGGCGTAAAATTACATCTTCATGAAGGCAATTTAGTCACTTGCAAGGGATGAAAGGAATTGATATGGGCTAACAAAATAATTTATTTTGTTATGTTTTCAATCAAAATTTTAAAATTAGTCGTGACCTAGAATTTCAAACAAAATCTGAGGCTAATTTTTCAAATTCTTGCGTCAATTTTCCAAGCGAAATATTTAGTTTCACGTAATTTCTGGCTTAGATGTTATATGTCAGGCTTAAATTGGGCAACTCTGGGGATTTACTGGGATCGTGGTCTAGCTTGGTATGATTCTGCGTTTGGGACGCAGAGGTCGTGTGTTCGAATCACGCCGATCCCATTACTAATCACTATCTTATTATCAAATAATGCCCCAATCTTCTTGCCGGGCAATGAGGAAGAGTTAGAGTAATGACTTTGATATGAAGTAAAACTAATGGCTCTGAGCTCCGGCATGTTTTTATGAATTATTGTTGGTTCTGATTTTATTGAATTTTGAAAAACGTGATATTATTTTGATTGTAGGGCTCGTACTTTTTATGATTGGCTTGATTCCATTTATGGCGCCAGTATATGCGGCCTTAATTACAATTGTCATATATTTTGGGATAAAATTCTATGTGAGTAATAGGAGGAAATCAATTGAAAAATATATTGGAGAAGGCATGTGTGTGGATTGCGGTTCTAAAATATTTGATAAAAAATGCCCCAACTGTGATACTTTGGGTGAATAGCTTCACCCAACATCTTAAAACAATAACTAATGATGCTCTTTCATAATTCCAAAAATATAATATTTGAGTCTATTTAGACTGTTTTTACATCCACCCTGTAATTTATCTTTAAAATGAATCTAAACAATGTTAAAGTGAGGATAATTTATTTCTCCCTCTCAACTTTTACTTTCACATGCACTCCTTTCCCATGAGCTTGGATTTTTCTTTTAATATGTATAATTTCCCACTTTTGACCTTCTAATTTGATTGATGAATCTGAGGGTTGATCTGGTTTTAACATCAAATTATTTGGAACCTCCTCATAACTATTGAATTTTGCAACTATCCGTTCATGCCCATTATCTAATTCTACAAATTCAATCAGTATTTTTTCATAATCGCTATCACGACCCATATGTACAACTTTTTATCATTAAATATAATATTTTGGCATTAAATGAGAATCGCTTATTAACTTCTATGAAAAAAGCATCAAATTATAACTGCCTTGTCTTATATTTTTCAAATCTGATTATCTGCCATGATTAATTCTAATTGTTTTTTTCATACACTATTTTAACAGTTTTCTCAGAACCGCAAACTGGGCATTCTCTATAATCTACAGGATAGTTAATTGGTTTTTGATGGTTTCTACAAATCTTAATTCCAATCTCTAACATATTCTCACTCCCATTGGTTTAGTTTCTCCATTCTCTACTGAAAATGTCAATGTTTGATATGGTTCTTAGCTATTGATAAAAGACGTTATGTTACAAAAATTACATACACACTTTTCTAACGTTATGTAGTGTTTGATGTGCTGCTCTCATTTATATATCAAGAATTAAGTGAAATCCAAAAAACCATTCACATTTTCCATTGTGTTTGTTTTGAACTAAGACAGGTTTAATAATTGATTATAGAATAGTTAATGAAGAGAAAGTATGAAATTACTAATTGTTGATGATAACAAAGACATTACGACAATGCTGTCAAAATATCTTTTGATGAAAGGTTTTGATTGTACAGTTTCTAATGATGGCAAAGATGGAATGAATCTAATAAAAAATGGATTATTTGATCGTGTTATTTTAGACATGGCAATGCCTGATTTTGGAGGGATGGATATTATTAACGAATTAGAAAAATCAAATAAATTAAAAGATAACAAAATCATCATATTTACGGCTTCATCTATTTCAGATGAGGAAGGTTTGGATTTGTTAAAAAAGGATGGCATAATCAAACTTTTGAGAAAACCAGTTCAGTTAAATGAATTGCTAGAATCTATCACTAATTGATCAAATCTAAAATTTTTTTGGGCAATGTATATGACTACTGACAAAAATAATTTTAAAAATGACAGTGAATTACTCAAAATGAACAGGGGGGAATTAAAAAAAATTCAGAAATCCCTTAAGGATGAAATTGACAGTTTATTTAACAGTTTAATCGATTTTTCGGAAAAATCAAAAAAAAAATCTACACTTCCAAAAGAAATAGAACAAGATAAAATCAGATTAATGGAAATTTCAGGTAAGTTAGAAGATAAAATTAATGACTTTTTTCTTACAACATACAAACAGGAAATAATTGATGAATTGGGACAAAATACATCTAAAATAAAACCCCCTATAACAGAAAAGAATGGTATTGTATCTCTTTCAGAACAATTTTTTAATTTACGCTCTACATTAAAACAAAATCAATTATTTGATAAAGTACAGCAAGAAGAACTCGAAAAAAGATTACAGGAAAGCAATGATCTCAAAAAAGCATTAGATGAATCATCCATTATTGTAATCGTGGATAAAAAAGGAATTGTCATTTACGTCAACAGACTATTTGAAGAGATTTCAGAATACCAACTCGATGAATTAGTCGGAGAATATCTTAGTTTGTTAAAATCTGATTATCATACAGAGGAATTTCTCACATATCTGTGGAGGGTTATATCAAACGGATTTGTTTGGAAGGGTGATATAAAAAATAAAACAAAGAGCGGAAATTTTTATTGGGTCAAGACGACAATAGTGCCATTGCTTGGAAAAAATGATCAACCCGAACAATATTTTGTAATTAGTACAGACATCACAAAACAAAAAGAACTTGAGATAAAATTATCTAACGCATTAGAGGAAATTAAAAAAACGGATGAATTAAAAAATGAATTTGCATCAATGATAACTCATGAATTAAAGACACCGTTGACACCAATACGAGGTTATTGTGATATTTTAAAAGAAGAGGGATTTGGTGCCCTAAATAATGACCAAAGAGATTTTATCAATACAATAGAACAAAATGCAACACGTCTTGAGCGTTTGATTGGAGATATACTTGACGTTCAAAAATTAGATATGGGAAAAATGACATTTAATAAGAAAAATCTGGATGTGGGCGAATTCTTGAATGACACTGAGAAAGACATATTGCCACTACTTAAAGAAAAAGAAATCCATTTTTCGATACCTGATAATGTAAGGATCAATATTTCAACTGACAAGTTTCGGTTACAAGAAATATTTGAAAATTTAATTCGAAATTCAATTGATTTTGTACCGCACAGCGGAAAAATCGATATCGATGTACAAAATAATGAAAAGATGGTAATTTTTTCGGTGAGAGACAACGGCACTGGCATTCCAGAAGAAAAACAATCAAATATTTTCAAAAAATTTTTTCAAGGCGACACCTCAC
>JAEMQG010000078.1 GCA_022758935.1 Candidatus Nitrosopumilus sp.
AATAATTAAAAACAATTGATTCTCAGATAAAATCGAAATGATTTTGTGATTAATATAATTTTGAGAGAGACATTATAGGAAAAAATAAATTGAAAAACAATTCGTAATGTTTGATAAACTAGAGATTATTTTGAAAAAACTCATTTTTGATATCTTTTTGTATTTCTCTGGTTGTTGTTTACGGGTATTTTTCTCTGACATGTCTGTTTTTGATTATGATTTTTGAATTTGTTATCATATCAAAACAAGTGACAAGTTAAGTGATTAGATATTTCAGAAATTCAAATCTATCTGAGGCAAATGTGTAACCACGGTATGCTGTTACTGTGGTAACATATATGACGAGAACAACCCGATTTAAAACAAAATTTCACAGCATTAATGAGGAAATGGAGATTTGATAAGTAATTCGTGGAATAAGCCTGAGGGGGAAAGCATTTCTCAAAAAGTAATGGGTAGAGTAAAACCCGACGTACCACTAAGATCAAAAATTGAGTTAGCCCAAAAAAAATTACAGTTTCAAATTAGTAAATTAGAGGTGATCACAGAAAAATTACAAAAAAAACATGATGGAATTTTTGAAAAAGTTGTTAATGCTCAAAAATCACACAACAATGCATATGCTCAAGCGTATGCAAATGAACTTGTTCAGATAAGAAAGATGAAAAACATGGTAAGCGGTGCTAAACTTTCAATGGAACAAATTCAGCTAAGACTTAACACAGTATCAGAACTTGGAGATATTGTAGTAACCTTAAGTCCATGCATGTCGATAATAAAGGGATTAAGTCCATCGTTAAGTGGGATAATGCCCGAGGCAACATCTTCAATGCAAGATTTATCGCAAATATTAGGCGATGTAATGATGGGATCTTCAATTGAGGGTAGTGATTTATTGAGTGCTGGAACCGTAAACAATTCAGACACATTGGCGATTCTTGAAGAAGCACACTCAATTATTGCAGGACAAACAAAATCATCAATACCAGACATTCCAGACAGTCTAAAACATGAGATCATTCAAAAAAGACAATCAGATGTTTTGATTTGATTACATTAAATTAAAATAGTGAGATATTTTTCCGTCATGATTTCCTTTATATGAAAAATTTTGTAGGCAAAAAAAGAGTTTAGAATCTATGATCAGGTTTATCACCCACACTCAGAATCCCTATAAAAATAACTGTGGAAATTATTATTCCAATAATTAGACATCTCAATGACATCGTGCTATCTTCTTTCTCATTACATGTCACCCAAGAATTCCTCCAAATATTTCGATACAAAT
Organism: Candidatus Nitrosopumilus sp.; assembly: GCA_022758935.1. Lineage (GTDB taxonomy): Archaea > Thermoproteota > Nitrososphaeria > Nitrososphaerales > Nitrosopumilaceae > Nitrosarchaeum. Next base: position 1,289 of record JAEMQG010000078.1, read on the forward strand.
TGGCAAGAAGTAAATTTGTCTATTGGATTTTATTTTTTGTTTAATTATCTGATTGATGCATTTTGAGCAATATTCTGAATCATTTTGTAATTCAAAGCCACATTTAGAACAAAATGTCAATAACTTTCTGAATTTTGTATCAACCTAGGGATTTAGAAAGCAAAATGATTATTTACGTTTTTTGTCTTCATTGATTATCTTGTTAATCTGGACTTTAGCTTTCTCTAATACTGAAATTGTTCTATCTTAATTTTGTTTGACTTTTGAGACTCTTTGTAAATGACTCTATTCTGGATTCTATCTTACTCTGTGTGGTGTTTTTAATTATTTTTAAAAATGCGCTGCCCACAATTACTGCATCCGCACCTACTTTGATGTATTTTCGTACATCATCAGGAGTTGAAACACCAAATCCTACACCGATGGGAATCTTTCCCTTTGTAATTTTTTTGACATCTTTGATTGCTTTTAAAGTATAACTTTGAATTCCTGTCTTAACTCCTGTTGTACCATACACAGCAACTAAATATAAAAACCCCGAGGATGATTTGGAAATTTTTTCTATTCTTGATTTTGTTGTGTTTGGGGATATCAAAAATATGGTGTCTATTTTATTCTTGGCAGATGCGATATATTCTTTTGATTCCTCAACTGACATGTCTGGCAAAATAATTCCGTCAATTCCAGCCTTTTTGGATTTCGCGATAAACTTTGGATATCCCATATGATACAAGATATTGGTATATGTCATCAACACAAGTGGAATGTCCGTCTCTTTTCTAATCTTTTTTACAATGTTGAAAAATTTGTTGATTTTTGTTCCAGCCTCCAAAGATATGGTGCTTGCATTTTGAATCATAGGACCATCGGCTAGCGGATCTGAGAAAGGGAATCCCAATTCAATAATGTCTGCTCCTCCTTTGATCAAACCTTTGACTGCTGCAAGTGTTACATTTTCATTTGGATAACCCACCATAATGTATGCAATCAATGCCTTTTCTTTCTTGGCATCCAATTCTGTAAATTTCTCTTTAATTCTTGTCATGTGTATTCAAATAATTTTGCACTTCTTCTACGTCTTTATCTCCTCTTCCTGAAAGCGTAACTACGATCGATTCTGATTTTTTGCTTATTTTTGCAACCTTTATTGCTTCAGCAATGGCATGAGCTGACTCCAATGCAGGAATTATTCCCTCAGTTCTTGTTAATGTTAAAAATGCATCTATTACTTCAGCATCAGTAGCTGAGTGATACTTTACTCGTTTGGTATCTTTAAGATAGGCGTGTTCAGGACCAACGCCAGGATAATCTAATCCCGCCGAGATGCTGTGTGTTTCTGATATTTGGCCCTCTTTGTCTTGTAAAAGGTATGTCATCATTCCATGAAGTACGCCTTTACTACCAGATGACAATGTTGCAGAATGGAATTTAGATTTTAATCCTTTACCTGCAGCCTCTACTCCGATAATCTCTGCATTTGTATCCATCAATGGGTAAAACGTTCCAATCGCATTTGATCCTCCACCAACACATGCAATAATAATGTCTGGTGTTTTATTGGATATTTTTTTCATTTGTACTTTGATTTCATTTCCAATTACACTTTGAAAGTCTCTTACCATCACGGGATATGGATGTGGTCCTACTGCAGAACCTAACAAATAGTACGTGGTCTCTACATTTGTAATCCAATCTCGTATTGCCTCATTAATTGCATCTTTAAGAGTTTTAGATCCTGACATCACTGGATGAACTTTGGAGCCAAGCATATTCATTCTGGATACATTTAGTTTTTGTCGTATTGTATCTTTGTAGCCCATATACACCTCTGATTTCATTCCCAAAACAGCGCAGGCCATGGCGGTTGCTACCCCATGTTGTCCTGCACCTGTTTCTGCAATAATTCTTTTTTTATGCATTTTTTTTGCAAGCAGTGCCTGACCAAGCGTGTTGTTTATTTTATGAGCTCCACCATGTAAGAGATCTTCTCTCTTAAGATAAATTTTAGCGCCGCCACATTTTTCTGATAAATTCTTTGCATAATATAACGGAGTTGGCCTTCCTGCATATTGTTTAAGATAGTAATCCAGCTCTTTTTTGAACTCTTTATTGTCTTTAAATTTAAGATAATTCTCTTCTAACTCCTCAATTGCAGGTACTAGTGTCTCTGGAATATATTTACCACCAAACTCTCCAAATCTACCATCTTTAGGATATTTCAATATGCATTCACCAATTTTCTGACATGTTCTTCGATATTATCACTTCTCATTATGCTTGAGCCTATTAGGAATGCATCTGCGCCACATCTTTTTAGATATTGAATATCCTCAGGTGTCTCAATTCCACTTTCAGATAATATCGGCCTTGTTTTTTTGTATTCCCTGAGGATTATTTCGGTGGTTTTTAGATCAATTTCCATAGTGTCTAAATTTCTATTGTTAATTCCGATAAGATCTGCCCCAGTTTTTAGAGCATTTTGAAATTCTTGTTTTGTATGAACCTCTAATAAAATTTTTAGGCCTTTTTTGTGACCATACTCGATGAATTCATCAACATCTTTAAGAAATCCCTGATCAAATAGTGACTGAATAATTAGAATATAATCAGCCCCGATTTTCTGTGCTGTATTAATCTGAACTTTGTCGATCATCACATCTTTCATCAATAAAGGAACATCTACGGCCTGCCTTACCTGTAGAAAATATTCTGGTGAACCATTAAACAGATATGGCTGTGTTAGGACGGATAATGCTTTAGAGCCTCCTGCAATCATTTGCCTTGCAATACTAACTGGATCTGATATTGTTCTAATTTTCCCCATAGAGGGAGATGAAAATTTTATCTCTGTAAGTAATGTTGCATGAATGTTTGATTTTATCATTTGTAAAAAATCCATGGTGGATTTATTTGCATTTACATTTACGTTCACTTCATACACTCCGTTATCAATCGCCGACTGTGAATTATTTACCAATTTCTTGAGAATATTTTCAATCATAATATCTCCTTTAATTTCGAAATGTCTCCAGTATCGACTACAAATTTTTCTAATAATTTAAATGCTTTTCCATCGTGGATTGTGTTAAGTGCTATTTCAATCCCCTCTTCAAAGTTATGTGCAATGTTTGCAACAATTAATCCCCCAGCTGCATTAAGAGCTGTTGTCTCCATCATGGCTTGACTTGCAGTGTTGTTCAACACTCCTACAAATGATTTTATGGCATCATCTTTGGTTTGAATCTGAATGTCTTTGAGTACTGATTTATGTAATCCTAATACTTCAGGATCAATTGCATTCATCGTCACTTTATCATTTCTTAAAATACATACTCTATTTGTAGCACTGGTAGAAAACTCATCCATGCCATTCTCTGAACGAATTGTCATGATGTTTTCTGCTCCTCTTCTTTTTAGAATTAATGGTAACCTGTCTAAAAATTCAATAGAGTGAACTCCCACGAGTTGGTTTTTCACTCCAGCTGGATTTGATAGTGGGCCCAAAAGATTGAATGCCGTTCTTTTTCGTAGTTGTTTTCTTGTATTTGACACATATTTCATTGCTGGGTGAAATTTTTGGGCAAACATAAAGCAGATATTATGCTTTAATAGTATTGATACGATTTTTGATGGTTCTGAATTTAGATCATATCCAAAATATTCAAAAATATCTGCACTTCCAGAAATGCCAGAACTAGAACGATTACCATGTTTTGCTACGACTCCACCCGCAGCTGCAACAACAAAAGAGGCGGTGGTGGATATGTTGAAGGTTTGAAGGTTATCTCCACCAGTTCCACACATATCGATAATCTTTCCTCGATTTTTTGGCATAACTTTGATGGAAAACTCTTGCATTTTATCAAGCATGCCGAGTAATTCATCATCAGTTTCACCTTTTTCTGTTAGACTGGATAAAAAATCCGTATTCTCCCTTTCATCTGTTCTTCCAGATAAAATTTCAGTCATAATGTGATTCATCTGCTCATATGTGAGATCCATTTTTTTTTGCAGTTTTACAATTAAATCTGAAATCATTTTTTATTTTTTACCTGGTTAATAAAATTTGCAAGAATTTTTTTCCCTTCGTCGGTCATAATTGATTCTGGGTGAAATTGAACTCCTTGTATAAGATATTCCTTGTGACTTATTGCCATGATTTCTCCATCATCTGCTGCGATGGCGGTCACCTCTAGAATATCTGGAATTATTGTTTTATCACCAACTAACGAATGATATCTTGTTGCTTGAAATGGATTTTTGACATTTTTGAATAATTCTGAATTTGTATGTTTGACAGGACTGGTTTTACCATGTCTCACACATCCAGCATTTGTAACTTTGCCACCAAATGCTTGAATTATTCCTTGATGTCCCAAACACACTCCAAGTATAGGAGTAGTAGGCCCCATGTCTTTTATTACATCACTGCATACTCCAAAATATTTTTTCTCCTCAGGAGTTCCAGGACCAGGCGATATAATTATTGCATCATACTTATTTTTTTTTATTTGTTCTAATGTTATCTTGTTGTTTCTAATCACATCACACTCTACTCCCAGTTCTCCCAAGTACTGTGCGATATTGTAAACAAATGAATCATAATTGTCAAGAATTAGAAACTTCATTTTGTTGCATCCCTTAGAGCTTGCAACATTGCGC
>JAEMQG010000017.1 GCA_022758935.1 Candidatus Nitrosopumilus sp.
ATGCTTCTTCACCATAAACCAGACTAAAGATATGTCCCTGGTCAAATCCAACAACAAATAATCCTGCTGCAAAAATTATAGCTAATACAACAATTGCGATAACCGGAACGTCGTTCTTAGATTCATTAATTTGTCTTGATTGAGACATGAGTCTTCTCTTGATTGAACGTATTTAAATTCTTGGACAATTTGTCCAATTAATAAAGAAATATTTTGACGCTCAGGGTGTCAAATTTATTTCCAGATCTAACATTTCTTGAAATATGATTGAAAATGGACAAAAGCATTGAGAATTTTTTTAGAGAGAGATCGAGAAATGTTTTCTTTTTTATATCTTTGAATTTGATTAACCTTATTTCATTATCGTCCCTATCTAAAGACTCTATTGAAAATAATTTTTCATTGCTTTTATCTCCATGTTGATTGTGCTTAGCGAATAAAGACAGTTTTTTCAAAATAAGAGAATGTGAAAAATTACCGGTGATTTTGGATACGTCTTTAGAATTTCAATTATTTTTTGTAATGGACTTAATGCTTGTATGTTGTTGTCTAATATTACAACCTCGAATAGGTTAACAATTAATTTGATTTTGAATTATCTGGTATTCTAAATTACTGTTACATCTAAATAATTATTGATACGAATAGACGATGGACAATGTGTCCAATTTATATGGAATTATACACCAATCAAAGTCTGCGTAAAAACATTCAGGCTTTACAAGACATAGTATCAAGAAAGGGTTCAAGCAAAGTTCTCACATTCAGTATTCCACACGTCCTCAAATCATTACAATTGTTAACTGAAGAAAAATTCGTTAGCAGAGCAACTTTTGGAAAAGAGATTCATTTAGGAGAAGGTGCAGTAAAGACCTTGATTTTACATCTAAAAGAGGCAGGAATGATAGACACCACAAAATCTGGAACTTTTCTTACTGAAAAAGGACACAAATTAATAAATCAGATCCAAAGTGTAATTTCAAAAGAATGCAAAATTAAAAAATGCAGTATCCTGCAAGGCAAATATAATCATGCAGTTTTACTCAAAAACTATTCCAACATTGTTAAAACAGGACTGGAACAAAGAGACTATGCAATTTTGTATGGCTCGTCAGGATGTACTACAATGATATGTAAAAATAAAAAGATTGTTTTTCCGGGTGATGAAAAAGAGTGTTTTATCAAGGATATTAAAACAGGAACCTACATTTTAGAAAATTTATCTCCAAATGAAGGAGACGTAATAATAATCTCCTCATCAAATGATCCATTTGTAGCAGAGATATCTGCAAAAAATTCTGCGTTATGGACACTGGCATCTGTTTAATCTAAGGAAACTATTTAGTAGAAAAAAAATTTACCAGTTTAATGAAAAAGATCTACTTGTTTTCAATTACGATCTGCATTGGAATATTGGCAGGTGTTTTTTTGGCATTTTCTCCACAATCCGAAAATGACTCAAAACTATTTACTAAATCAAAATTAATCCAGAATGGGTCACCAATTATTGGAGATCCCTCAGCACAAATTACAATTTTGGAATGGGGTGATTATCAGTGTACTTTTTGCCATAACTTTCATCAAAGCACACTGAATACACTTAAACATGAATTTATTGAAAAAGGAAAAGTCAAACTAATTTTCAAAGACTTTCCATTAAATGGCCCTGACTCTGTTTTAGCTGCAGAGGCAACACACTGTGCACAAGACCAAGAAAAATATTGGCAATATCATGATGAATTATACAAAAATTGGGGAGGAGAAAACACGGGATGGGTTACTCGAGATTCACTAGATACATTTGCAAAAACAGTAGGCATTGATTTAGTTCAATTCAATACATGTCTTGATGTTCATAAATATAAGGAAAGGGTAAATCAGATGCATGACTCTGGAACTGAACTAGGAATTGACGCAACTCCATATTTTCTGATTTTCAATAATGAAAAAATAATCAAAATCAGAGGTAATCAACCACTTGAAGTTTTTCTAAAGTCAATTGACGAGCTATAATTTTATTAGATGAAAAATTGAATCAATCAAACTTAATATTCGCATAATCGGAAGAAATCACAAATGGAAAAGATCAATATAGAAAAAGTAGATTCAGTTAAACTTTATAAAATTAGAAAAATGTTGGAGGAACTATCCCAAAAATCAGGTCGTGGGACTGAACTAATTAGCGTGTATATTCCAAAAGGGAAGCAGCTTCATGAAATCATCAGTACGTTACAACAAGAACAGGGAACTGCGGATAACATAAAATCTGATCTTACAAGATCACATGTTGTAGATTCACTTGGCAAAGTAATTCAACGGCTAAAATTATTAAAAAAAACTCCTGAAAGAGGCCTTGTAATGTTCTGTGGTGCATTGCCCCCAGAAGGAGGAGGAGCACTGGGAAGTGAAGTGGTCAAGGTTTGGGAAATCGATCCTCCAAAAGACCTAAAACAGTATCTATACCGATGAGACGATCACTTCCATGTAGATATTCTAAAAGACATGTTAAAAGATGATAATCTCATAGGGTTCTTAGCTATTGATGCAAAAGATGCTGGGTGGGGATTACTTCATGGAGATAAAATAGAAGTTTTATCACAAACTGGCTCTGGAGTTGCAGGAAAACATCGACAGGGTGGACAATCTGCAAAAAGATTTCAAAAATTAAGGGAAATGGAATTATCTTATTTTTACAATAGGGTTGCAGGGACTACACGTGAATATTTTATAGATATTTATCCTGTTAAAGGATTGATTATTTCAGGACCGGGTCCTACAAAAGAAGATTTCATCAATGGAAACTATCTAGAATACCGCTTACAAAATATGATAATAGACACAATCGATGCATCATATTCTGGTGCAGAGGGTATTAGAGAAGCATTTGCAAAATCAGCAGACCTTCTTTCTGATTTTAGAATGGTGGAAGAAAAAAAATTAATTGAAGATTTGTTTAGAGAAATAAATTCTCACTCGGGATTGGGAACATATGGTCTACAGGAAGTTATTGAACTACTCAAAAACAATGTAGTTAAAATATTAATCATTACTGATGATACAAACCTAAACCGAATAGAAGGAAAATGTCGTAGATGTCAACATATTCAAGAAGAAATTGTTGAAAGACGAGACGTAATTCCAAAAAAGACAAAATATACAAACAATTCTTGTCCGGGTTGTAATTCGATGGAAGTGGAAGCAAACGAACAGGATGTTGTAGATTATTTAGAATTACTTGCAGCAAAAACAGGAACTCGATTAGAAGTAATTTCAGGAAGTGCAGAACATGGGGTCATGCTTTCTAGTCTGGGTAAAGTTGGAGCGATACTTAGATACAATCCCGGACATTCTAAACAATAGCCTCCTTGATTTTTTTTGCTAGGATTAACAGTTCATCGTCACTTGATATAGTACGTTTTGTCCAAATAGTTCCTCTGTGATTATATCTTGGAATGATGTGAATGTGGACATGCGGAATAATTTGCTTTGCAGCCCTACCATTGTTTTGTCCAAGACTAAACGCATCTGCCCCAGCAGCAATTAAAATGCCATTTGCGATTTTTGGAACAATGGAAAACAAATTACCCACTGCTTTAGAATCCATATCTGTTATTCGTTCATGATGTTCTTTTGGAACCACTAGACTATGGCCCAGATCTATTGGGTATTTGTCTAAAAATGCAACATGATGGTGATCCTCGTATAAAAAATGGGCCCCACGTTTTCCAGATAAAATATCACAAAAAATACAATTCATACCCATACAATCATTTCAGATTTTATTTATTGTTTCTTAATCAAAATTTAGGGATCTCAAAGATTCACATATGCGGTAGATTATTTTCCTGCCAATTTTGGTTAGTGCTATGACCATTAAGTTTATGACAATCTTCACATAATTTTGCTTCAGTATTTACTGAAAATGACAGGTTGTATTATGATGCATGATCATATCTTTAGATATGGCAATGTGCAGTAAGAATTACAAAAATACTATCTTGGGAGAATGCAAATTTGATGCAATATTTGTCTAGTCAATTAAAATAATGAACTCAATAGAAAATTATACGAGAAAATTGAACAATTAATTATTTATTCATATAAATTACTTTAAGTATGGATTTCAATTTAAAACAATGACGCAAAAACAAAAAAATTCTGTAAATCAAAAAATAAGGCTGTTATTTTTTATCTCCCCCATAATCATGATTTTAACAATGCTTTTTACACATTTAATTTTCAATATTCCTTTATTCAGTGATAATGATTCAACAAACTGGGTTACATCCGTAATTGAGACTGGAATAGGAACATCGATCACTATTGCTATTTTAATTTATTCTAATAACCAACTAAAAAGATCAGAGGAACAACAAGATAAGATTGCTGAATTAGTTTTGAATATACAAAACATTGAACAACGACATGATAGAAGAGAGAAAAAAAGATTGACAGTCTTTAGTTATAGGATTTTGTCTAATTTGGAAACTATACGACAGAATTATTATGGATTGAGGCAAGGATTATCTGACTATCTTAATAACAATACAGAACAAAGTAAACAGAACATAATATTGTTAACAAGAAAAAATTTTGAAATCACAAATTATTTTACAATTCCAAATATGAAAAATGATGTTGGAGATATCGCTGAACTATTTGAAGATCCTTTATTGGGTAAAAATATCTTGCATCAATGTATTAATTATGAAACTGCATTGAAGGACATTCAGGGCAACTTTAATTGGGAAAATGATTCTCTTATTAAAAAGATCTCCACAATCGACAATCAAATTGAACTATTGAACACCATTATCGATGAAGTAAAAAAAGAAATTACCGATAAAATTCAATCGTAAAAAATTGAATGAAAATATCCATGAAAATTTGTAACGATTCTTTAATTGGATAACACGATTAGACTTATTGTGGAAATAATTTTTATTAAAAAAGAGAATTAACTTAATTTGTATGTTAAGCAATCGACTGGCTTTTTGTATTCATCATTATTTGGCCAAATATTTATTTCAATATGCCCTAAATAATTAAAACTCTAATAGTTAGAAGAATGTAGAACAATCATTGGATTATGAAAATTTTTGTTCA
>JAEMQG010000095.1 GCA_022758935.1 Candidatus Nitrosopumilus sp.
ATATGCGGTACATAATTATGATTGACTTGATAAACAAATACTCCGATCACAGGCCCAATCGTTCCTTGTGTAAATCCAGGTGATGCATGAACCAATTTTAATGGTCCATCATCAGAAGAGTATTTTACGTCTTTTACATAAATTGGTACCAAACCTTCTTGATATGTTTTTGATTGTTTGTTATTTTGGATATCGTCATATAACAAAGTTGTAAATGGAATCATTTTTCCTAATAATGTATTATTCCAAAAATTATCAGTGCCACTAATTCCATCAGAATAAAGATATTTTGAAGGATCCATTCCTGCAATTCTCATAAACCATTGTTTTTTTGACTCGTCTCCTCCTCCACCTAGCATGTAGACCGTTTGATTATTTCCTGCATCCAGTCTTTGACCAGAAACAAAAACAACCACATAATCGGCATTCATTCCTTGTAACATTTTCCATCCCTCATCAGGGGAGCTAAGGAATGCTTTTGCAATATTTTCAATTCGAGTTGAATCTATGGTGGCATTATCTGCTAATGTAGTTCTTTCAGATAATGTAGTAATCCAGTAACCATAATCCCACCAGGCAGCAACTACAGAGTCTTTTGGAGTGTTTGTTTTCATCCATTCTAGTGATTCTTTCCAATCATTAGTAACAATGGGAAAATTTGTTCCTCCATTCAAAATTGTGGGTGGAGTATCTATAATATTTATCCAATTTCCATTTACAGGGTAAATCAAAGGTACAAAAAGTAAGGCACCAATTCCTGCAAAACAAAGAACTTTTAAAAGATTTTCAGGTAAATTGATTTTTTTATTTTGAACAGTCTTGATTTTTTTACTTACAATAGATTTTCCAGATAAGATCTCTCTAGTCAAAATAGATAATCCAATAGATGCAAGAATTATTAATGAAATGGATGCAAAGAGTTCCAGTCTTACAAAAGCAGAACTGACATAAATTCCTGTTAATCCAACTATCAAGGCAAATGCAATCATATCATTTTTTATGATTGAATCGCTTTGTGTAGTTTTTTTGCCAAGAATTAGCCATATTCCCAGGCCAGCAAATATCATCAAAATAGAGTGAAAGAAAAATGATTGAGATATTGTCGTAGTAGCATGTTCAGAAACCGAATCAGTTAATGCATTTGTTGTGGTAAGAAATGGGTCTATTGCATTTAGATAACGGAAACTAGGCATTGGCAAAAAGTTAGATTTTTCATTTGCTGCGATTAAAGATGACCCAACAATAATAATGGCAAATAAAAGTATCAGTCCATTTCTGGTTTGATTTTTTATTTTGCTGATTTTTTGAATAAATATACAAGCAATCAAAAATCCCGTTGGTACAATTAATGAAAGTCCTCCCAAACCAAAGACAAATCCAATTCCAGGTCTTTCAAACATTATTGAAGTTAATAGTAATGATGCCACAAAAACAGGAATGCTCCAAAGGAGGAACTGATGATCTTTTCTGATAAAAGGTAGTACCAGAATGAAAATTCCAATTGGGATGATAAAATATTGTATTCCTCCCCACGATGCAAGGCCAAATCCCAGAGTTATTCCTCCACCAATTATTTTAGCAAACGCAATTTTTTTATTTTCAGATTTTATGCCACTTAGGAAAAAATACAGACCTAAAAGGCCGTAAAAAAGCCCTAAAGGTTCAGATTTGAACCATCCAATTGTACCTCTGAGAATAATTGGTACAGATACTGAATAAAATAATGCTGCAAAAAGACCAGCTGTTGTTCCTCCCATCACTCTAACTAGCGCAAAAATTACTATAACTGTCAATGAACCAAAAATCACAGGAAACATAATTGTAAAATCGTACAGACTAGAATTTCCTCCAAAGATCTGATAAGTGGCAGCTGCTGTAATGTGGAGTATGACTTGAGAGGTTGCAGAGATATCTCGTCCATTTGGATACCAGGTCATATCATCATGCCAAGCAAAATATTCAGCCAATCCGTGCTCTACAAGATATTGAGTTGCTCTGAAATTGAAAAATGGATCAAACTCATTTAGCTCAAATCCATAATGTAAAGACTGAGAACGAACCAAAAATGAGACAGAAAATGAAAGAATTAAAATTCCAATTATCAGCAAGTGATGTAAACGAAAGTCAAATTTTCCAATTGTAAATAACTGAGTGTTTGAGATCAATTACATCGATGATTATTATATGATTTATTACTCTTTTGTAAATGATGAATTTGTTTTCAATCTACATTGTTGCTTGCGCAGCATCATGGAACATTTGGCTCTTTGCACAACCAGCAGCAAGTTCGTCACCTGCTCCACGTCTCATAAGACCCCTGTAAAGACCATCTTCTAGTTTTACACCTTCTCTTTGTTCCCATTCCTCTACTGTGATAGAGTATTTCTTTTGTATTCTGTCTCTATACCATTCTGGAATTACATTAAATGCACAGAATGGAACTATTCTAAGATCTGGAGTCAAATAGTGAATATCACATCTTTGTAACCTTTCCAAATCCTCATTGTATTTGTCTTGAAAGTGCATCATACCGAGGAATAATCCTTTGACATGCCATGAACCAACTGAATCAAATGATCTCTTCATCAGTATATTACCAAACATCTTTGCCAAATCCAATCCTGCTGGTTGTTTTTTGGAATCAACAAATCCCTTTAATTTTCTAACAACTTCAAGCATTGTGAAATATTTATTTTTACCAGAGCGAATCTCTTCTGCCTTGTCTTCAAATAGTTCCAACATTCCTTGAATGTCACAGAATTTAGTTAATGGGACAAACTTTTTTGTCACTGCATCCTCAAAGACATATGTTCCTGCACCACAGGCAAAATGGATTGATAATTCGTATTTTGGTTTACTTGAAAATGCTTCAATTACATTAGTTAGTGGCATGCAACTTGGGACTGGGAACCAATCATCAACAGTTACCTCGCCGTTTGTTTGCTCTTCAATTCTTTGAATACAATCTGGAACTGTGATTCTGTATTTTTCACGTTCCCCTTTACCCATTCTTCCAGTTAGTGAAACCGGTTGAAAGTTAACAGCGTGAACTACATCCATGTTCTTTTGTGCATAACGAATGATACCACCTAACTCGTGATCATTAATTGATTTGATTACAGTTGGAACAAATACTACGGTTGTTCCTGTCTTTCTGCAACTATCCAGTGCATATGGGATTTCCCAGTGATTCTTTGGATTTGTTCTTGCAGTTACGCCATCAAAACTAAGATACAAATTGTTACATCCAGCCAGTCTTACTTCTCTTGCAGCCTCTGGATCCATTGCATGTCTAATGCCGTTTGTATTCATTTGGACATGATCAACACCTTCCTCTTTCATTATTCTAATAACATCAGCAATATCTTCTCGAAGCATTGGTTCACCGCCAGTAATTTGAATAGAATTTCCAGGAATTGGTCTTTCAGCCTTTAATGTCTTCATCATTCCTCTAACTTGTGTGTGATCTGGTTCATACATGTAAGCGCCTTCAAGGCCTTTCTTTACATAAAAGAAACAGTACCAGCAAGTTAGATCACATCTGTTAGTTACAATCATGTTTGCAAGACCGCTGTGAGACAAGTGATTTGAGCACAGTCCGCAGTTATTTGGACATGAACATTTGTCAATCATTACATTTGGAGCATGTGCACCCTTTCCATCCATCCAATACGTACTGAATTTCTTGTACATTTCATAAGAACCAAAGTATAACTCCTCACATTCGCCGTGAGTTGGACATATTTTTGACATGAAGACTTTGCTATCTCTCTCAAAGACTTCGGCATCTAAAATCATGTTGCAATCAGGGCAAATGCTTTGAGTAAATCTAATCGTGGATTTCTTGCCTAGACTTTTTGCCGATTGATTGGAAATCTGAATTAGAGCCATGCGTGTAATGGACATTTTTCTGAAATGGTATATAATGCATTTCACACTTGCCCCCGTGTTGAATTTAGGAATCAGGCATGTCTGATTTAAATATCAAAACTGATCGATTAGATCGCATGAGTATATCAGACAAGACAAGAAAGGCTCTAGAAAAAATAGGCCTTACAAGCTATGAAATTAGAACATTTTCTTCATTACTCAAAACAGGTGAATTGACAGCTTCTGATCTTAGTCAAAAATCCGGTGTACCATATTCAAAGATTTATGAAGTATTAGGAACCCTGGAAGAAAAGGGCTGGATCGGCTCTGATGATTCAAGACCAACAAAATATTTTGCAAAATCTCCAGCTACGGGAGTCGAAACTACAAAACAGAAAATGGAGAATGATTTTTCACAAAATCAAAATATTATTCTAAATGAATTAGTTCCATTATACGAAAAAAGTGGAACAAGTGAGAAGCCAGATATATGGTTCTTATCAGGCACGATGAATATCGCTGCAAAAATTTTGGAGATGGTAGAATCTTGTAGAAATGAAGTAATGATAGCATTGCCTGATGCAGGACAGGAATTGGTTAAACAGGCATTGCCAAAGTTGAGATTATTACATGATAAAGGAGTAGATATTACAATACTGACTTCAGATAAAATGGATAAGGAATCCCTCAAGGCAATAAGTAGAGTTTCAACTGTAAAAATCAAAAAAGGGCTCTTTGGAGGTGGAATAATTTCAGATAAACGCTATGTTGTAATTTTACTAGGCCCAGAAATGGGAGGTGTGAATACATCTGATGTAGTTGCGATTTGGGCAGATCATGCCGGATTAGCTGGATTTGCACGACAATACTTTGAATATTTATTAAAAGATTCAAAGGCGGTATGATATGGATACGTTAAGTGATGAAAATGATGAAACATTTTTTGTAGGAACTGCTGAAGCTGAACATGTCGAGATGTATCTAAAGGCAATTTGGCACATTAAAGAAAGAGGTGAGGATGTAAAAATCAGCACAATTGCAAAAATGCTCAATATTAGACAACCAAGTGTTGTCCAAATGCTCAAAAAATTAAACGGTCAAAACCTTGTAAACTATAACAAAGCAGGTGTGATTCTTACTCAAGATGGAGAAAGAATTGGCTCTAGCATGATGAGAAACAGCAGATTGTTGGAAGTTTTAATTGATAGCGCATTAAAAGTTACAATTGATGAAGAGATGCTATGTGGAATTGAACATCACATGAATAAGCAATTTACTG
>JAEMQG010000116.1 GCA_022758935.1 Candidatus Nitrosopumilus sp.
CATGTACACTCGATCACTTGGAATGAACAAAAAGGAACATCAATCATTCAAACTGACGAATTAGACGAGTTTGAAGTCAAAGCAATAATCGCAGCTGATGGGGTAAATTCAGAAGTTGCAGAGATGGTTGGTGCTAGACCAAAATTCACACCAACACAATTGTATCAGGGAGTTAAAGTAATCATAAAACTACCTGAAGATGAGATAAATAAAAGATTTGGAATAAGTGTTGATGAGGGAGCAGCACATCTTTTTGCAGGAGATGTAACACTAAATCATATTGGTGGTGGATTTCTTTACACAAATCGTGAAACGCTTTCGGTGGGGGCTGTATATCATTTTGATTCACTATTATCAAATCCTACAGAACCATACAATCTGATTGATGCATTACTAAAAAATCCAATGGTAAGTGAATTTATCAAAGATCAAGTTCCAGTTAAAGGAGAAATTAATAAGAGCCTACCACAAGAAGAGCAACTTCGAATTCGTTTTGCAGTAGCCAAATTAATTAAAAATTGGAATGAGATCAGGGGAGCATATCTTTCTTCTAGTGGAAGAGAACGTCTAATCAATTCTGGAAAATACAAGACTACAGAGGATATACAAACAGCATTATCCTCCACTCAAGACCAAATGTCTAAAACGTATGGTGTTACTTTTGGAACTGATTATGTTGAAATGGAATATGGTGCAAAATTGGTTCCAGATGGTAAGAGATGTAGAATGAAAAAACCATTCTTCAAAAATATTTTATTTATCGGCGATGCTGCAGGAAGAGGAGTTTTTATAGGCCCAAAAATTGAGGGATTAAATGTTGGAATTGATGACGGAGTACGAGCAGCTAATGCTATAGCAAGAGCTCTTGACAAAGATGACTTTTCTGAGCGACATCTTGGTGAATATTATTCTAAATTAGTAGAGGAGAGTCCGTACACTATGGATATGAAGCAGATTGACACGGATTATCTTAAGATCTTTCTTGATGCAACTAAAGATGTTCCAAAAGATGTTATTGGTTCACGTTATGGGCCAATTTTAAAAATGATGTCAAGTGGAACTTTAAGAGGTATTGCTATAAAATTTGCAAATATTCTTGGATATGAACGACTTTTACCCATTATTGAATCAGAAGATACCTACGTAAAGGTCCCAACACGACTGGCTGAACGATTAGGAACATCTGTCTCGTCTTCCTATTCTCCAAATATTCCTTCAATCGCAGATCGAATTGCAAAGTTAAATTATAATGATGATCACAAATCTCACATTAAGGTTTTAAATTCCAATAATGAGTTTATGAAAAAGATAGTAACATTGTGCCCCGCAAAGTGTTACAGTGAAGAAGGAGGAAAAGTTGTGATACAACATGAAGGCTGTCTAGATTGTGGTACTTGTTCACAAGAAACAGAGTGGCGACACCCTCGTGGAGAAAAGGGAATACATTATCAATACGGTTAATTTTTTCTTGAGTTAGGCTGTAATGATTATGCTCTTTAGTTGGTCATACAGCTGTCTCATTCTAAAATAAAATTCATTTGTATATGGAGGAATTAATGTGAACGCAATGTAAAAATCCTCTGCTTCTCTGATATATCTTTTAATTTTGTCATTTTTTGGTAATTGGGAAACAAAATCCATATTATTTAATCTGTCAGCAAGTTTGATTATTTTTACATCATATGACGATCTTACAAGTTTAGTACAATATTCTTGAAATCTAGTATGTTCGCGTATTTTTTCATCGTATTGCTCGTATGTTTCAAGTGGAATTGCCTTCAAATTCATTGCGACGTTGTATGTATATTCTCCAAATCTATGTCGAAAATACGCATCAAAACCATATGACTTTGAGGCATACTGATCCAATATTTTTTCATCGTCTTCCAATACATCATGTAAAATAGATGAGACAATTTGTAGAGTAGTAAGTAATTTTCCTGCAGATTTATAATGTCTGATCACATCAATTGTTACTGGCCAGATATGTGTCTCCAAAAAGGAGGATTGACCATCTTCTCTTTTCAGATCACCGTGAACCTCTTCAGCTAACTCTACTGCACTCTCG
The DNA here is from genome assembly GCA_022758935.1 of Candidatus Nitrosopumilus sp. Classification (GTDB taxonomy): domain Archaea; phylum Thermoproteota; class Nitrososphaeria; order Nitrososphaerales; family Nitrosopumilaceae; genus Nitrosarchaeum. The sequence goes on from JAEMQG010000116.1 coordinate 2,069, forward strand.
ACAAAACTGTCGATTCTAACATGTCCCTCATTTTCTATAATTTTGAATAAATCATTTTTTGTTGCTTTTTGAATATTCACTATCTAGTAATACCGTTCATCATTCAAAAACTTATTTATTTTGATAAATTATATTTCTAAAATGTCTCACGGTAACTAATTTCAATAGTTATGCAAAATGATTGATAGTGGTTAATATTTTTGAATTGTTTAAAAAAAGAAGAGTGGAATTATGAATCTATGTTATTTTAGCCTCAATTTAGTAGCCTTACTGATGATTTTAGTGTGATCGGCTCGAGCACTAGTAGTTAGATAGAGTAGATGTGCATCATTAAGAGGTATTACTATGCGTTTGATCTTTGCATATTCAGCAAGAGCATATTTACCATTTCCTATCTTGCTTGAGAGATCGTTTCGCGCTTTCCACATATTTGCAGATAATTTCAGTGATTTCAGACTCTCTTTAGATGTCAAAAGACTCTTTACTCCTTTCCTGTGACCACTTTGTTTTATTTTTCCATTCATATCAGTAATGGTTGCATAACGAATTGCCGGACTAATTTTCATAGCTTGGTCATAAAGACTTTGATAATCCATGTAAAGATATAACGTGTACTAGATGATAAAGTTTTAAAAAAATTCAGTGTCTGAATTTAATTTTAAAAACTCAATAATTTCTTGAAATATTCTGAAGACTATTTAATGAGAATAAATTCTTTGAAATTATCTTAAAAGATGTTTAGAAAAAGAATAAACTTGAAAATTTCATAATTTTTTAATCTCCTTTAATAACTAATGAAACTGACCTAAGAGACAAGAATTTGACAATGTTTTTCAATCATGACGATATTGAAAATGGGGAGGTTATAGAAGAAATTTGTCATATTCTAAATTAGTTTATGTCCTAACAAAGAGTTATCTGATTAAATTTCCTAACAATGATACATTGAAGAGTATTTTTGAATATAATAAACATGATCCATTTATTGCTCCAAAAGTTTTAGAGAAGATGTATTGATAATGTCTGTAATTTATAGCGAAATATAGTAGGTACAAGGTGACACAACTAGTAGATAATGGCAGATATATCATGGGTCAAAAAAGATTCAATGTATGCAAACTATTAGTAAAGTGGGGGCGATCATTAGTATCCATGCTGGGCATATCTTTGAGAACTAGATCAAGAAAATAGAAAGGAATTTTTTGTAAAAAATAAAAATTGACGAGTTTCCAAAATAGTGACAATACTCTTGTTTGTTGTAAATTAGGTATGGAAAAATAATAATTTACAAATTAAGTTACTGTAAATTCGAATATGTGATATTTTAAATTAGGAATAAAAATATTTTGAAAAGAGACTAGTTAGTTCTTATTTCTGTGTAAATACAGACATCATCAATTGCATCATATTTTTATTCAGTGTAGCAAATGATTTTGTATTCTCGTTGAATGCATCAAATGCCTTTTTTGTTGTATCTGTAGCATCAAAAGCAATCTTGTTTTGAGCAGTATATACTGCGATAGCTTGATCAGTAATATCCTGAATGGCTTTCAAGGTTCCTTCTGGTACGTCAGTTTTCAAACCTGCCTTGGTTGCATATTCCTGTTCTAAGGCAATAGATGAATTAATTACATTCTTCCATGCTTCATGGTAATTTTGTTGAATATTGGATGTCAATTGTTGATATAATGGTGCTGATTTTTCAACTTCATTGAAAAATTTTGCAACATTTTGTTTGCACACTGAAAAGACGTCTTTTGTTTCTTGAGATTTACTCATGATTAAGTTTAAGTACACTGTTATATAAATTATTGGTAATAATTGGTAATAAATGACAGTTATTGGTAAAAATATGATTTCTAATATTTAGAATTATTGTTTTATAACCATACGTGACTAAAAAATAATTTACTGTCTCCATTTCTCTAGAATCTCAATGCAAGAAAAATAAAAAAACATTGACCTTGGTCAACATAAATATGGAAAACCATTGAATTTCTCTTCATCATGGAAGAAACTCCTTTAGTAAAAGGTGAATTGATCTTTGAACGAGCTTGTATTTCCGATAAAGAAATGATTCACGAACTTGAACTAAAAGGATATGGGGAACTTGAACAAGAGAAATTATTCTTAAAGCCATTTGAATCTCTTTATCTGTTATTTGCTGATAAATTAATACTACGAAAAGGGAAAAAACAAATTAATTTTGATGATTTACTGAGCATCTATCAAAAGAATGATTCTGAAACTCTTACAAAATTTTTGATATATCGAGATTTGAGAACTAGAGGTTACGTGGTAAAGGATGGATTTGGATTTGGTTCTGATTTTCGAGTGTATGAAAGAGGACAATTTGGTGAAAAGGCTGCAAAATTTCTAATTTTTGGTCTCAATGAAGGCCAACAAGAAAAAATGGGCAGTCTCCAGAAAAAAATCGAACAAATTACTCAAATGGGAAAAGAACCCGTAATAGCAGTAATTGAAAGAAGAGGTGAAGTAATTTATTATAAAATTAATCGGATGAATTTTTATGAGAATAAATCAAGAATGGAAGACGTGATTGAACTTTAGATGTTGTAAATCCATTCTGATGAATATTTCAACAGGTTATTTTTTTCTGCATCCATAAAATCATATACATCAACATATCTTGTTTTATTTTTCCACAAGTCATCG
>JAEMQG010000138.1 GCA_022758935.1 Candidatus Nitrosopumilus sp.
TTCTGATGGAGCAACAGGTCCAGCAGGTGCCGATGGTTCTAATGGAACAAATGGTTCTGATGGAGCAACAGGTCCAGCAGGTAGCAGTTGTAGTGTAGAACAAGTAGGTAACACTGCAGTCATAACTTGTACTGATGGAACTACCGCGACAATCATAGGTCCATAAACTACATAAAATCCAACCCCTTTTTTTATTTTTTATTTTATTAATACTAATTTTTTTCCAAATCTTCAAGTTAATATGAAATTTATATAATTTATTGCAACACTAACAAAGAGTAAGAATCATACAGTAGAATTAAAAAATTGGAAAATGACTTGGCAATAAAAAGAAAGAATAGATAAATTAAAAAATAAAACTGATAATTTAAAAGAATCTATATCGAAAAAGTATATTTCTCAGTTACATAATTTTTCTAAAATCGGTGGGTTGCATTTTTTATATTTAAGAGACACAATTCAATAATGGAAAACGAAGGTAAACCAGATACAGAATTCAAATGGTGTAGCATCGGGGTTAGATTGTGTTTTGAGTTAGAAAATTTTATTTTAGGAATTCTTAACGCTAAAGAAATAGATGAAAAGACATTTTGGATTTGTTAATGATTATGCTTTTCTTGGAATTTCTCAGTATCATTTATCCAGTTTATCTGATGTTGTTTTCTTCATTATAATGACAGTTGCATAAAAACAAGTACAATCCTATCCAAAATCAGATTATCAAAAACAACATCTGCCATTGTTTTTTAGTCTAGTGTTTAGGATTCATTATTTTCATAAACTTGAATTGAATAAGATCAAAAAGACTATGGTTTTGATATATTACGAATAGACCACCCGGTAAACCACGAATAGAATGGTAGTTTGGCAAAATAGTAAATGTATCACAAAAATATTGACTTATTTACAGATTAATTCAAGGCAATCTGTGCGGGGATCGCCTAGCTTGGTAGGGCGTGGGATTACTAATCCTATGTCAGCAATGACTCGTGGGTTCAAATCCTTCTCCCCGCGCCATTGAATCGTGTATATAGTTGAGGCATGAGATTTTGCACTATTTCGCTCTAAAACTAGACATAGGGAATCTATCTTTCAATGATAAATGATGACACATTCAAGAAAATATGTCAAAAATGAAGATTTTAACACAATTTTGATTCTTGCTGACATTTCTTTATCAATCCAATCTTCTGCTTTCAATTTTTTGGATAATCAAGAATATCCCCGATTCATTCTTTTGCATATTTAATTTATTGATCATGAAGATGTTTGTAATTGGGCTTTCTTTTACTGATTTTTGTAATTACTCTTTTGTGAAATTATGCTTAATATCGATTGCATAATCTGGTACTACCAAGTCTAGAATTATTTTTGTTTGAATAGAATCAAAGATAATTTTCTCTCTCATCTGTGAGTTCTTTATCTGGAAAGAAAGATAGAGACACTTTCTTTTACCAAATAGAAAAATACAGGTCAGATGACTAGATAATAATGGTAAACCCACTGGATATGACACTTGAAGCATTACAGAACCTACAGGATGCAATAGATGAAATAAAAGTGAGAAAAAACATCACCTCAGAAAAAGAAACGCTTCAAGATTATGACCAGATCATAAACCATCTTGAGGATTCTATATCAGATATGATTAATGCTGTTGTAATATTTCAGAAGTATGAAAAGGCTTTGTGAATGAATCTATTGTCCCAAAATAATTACAGTTTTTGCACCTGTAAAATGCAGTTCCGCTTGAATGTGTTGCAATTGCCTCAGGTTCATTCTTTGAGCATTCCTGTTTGAAATAGTCGTGCTTACTTGGCATGTTTATTATACACAAAATTTGTATTTAATCTTGATCATAATTCATGCTCTGTTAACTATTCCCAACAATACAGTATCATTAAGACATGATTTCAATTATTATCGAAAGTCAGTTTTTCACTTTTTAAATTCTTACACTCTTTTTTTCCACCTCCTCATTTCTTAGAATGAAAATTTACCCCGCTAAAGCGCACAATCTACCCACCTGACTATATTCCCCGCGCCATTGAATCGTGTATATAGTTGGGGCATGGGATTTTGCACTAATTCCATCTAAAATTAGGCATAGGATACATATCTTTCAAATAATATATCGATGACACATTCAAGAAAATATATCTAAAAAAATATATTTTAAAAATATACATATCTATTATTTTAAAATATATAAAAATAAATTCATTGTACATCATCCAACATCTTATGAAATGCAGTATTCGTTGAATCCAAAAATGCTTGAAGAGATAAGAAAAATAACTAAAGATTTCAGTTGATGTTTGTATGAGCAACATTTGTCTTAATTGTTAGAAAACTAGTATAGTAATATCATTACTGATAGAAACAATAATTGTAAATAATATGATCATCAGCATTTCATACACTAATTATTATTTTCGTATATTTGAATCCCGTATTTTACAAATGTAAAGTGCTTGTTTTTTATATCCTATCTATAGAACACAACGTGATAATATTTTGAAGAGAAAATCTCCAAAGAAACTTCTTATTCTGATTGGAATTGTAATAATTGGAATCGCAATAGCTTTTAGCTTTAATTCTAATGATCATAAACCTACAACAACAGACACAAGAACAGTTGAATGGCGTCACGTTCATGGAATAGGCGTTGATCCTACTGATTCTAGTATTTTGTATATTGCAACGCATGGAGATTTTTACCAAAGCAAAAATGGTGCCCTACCAGTAAAAGTAGGCAAAGTAAGAGCAGACTATATGGCATTTAATGCACCACATAACAAAGATTCTCCTTTGTATGCAAGTGGGCATCCTTCATCTGGTGGAAACACTGGACTAATCAAAAGTACTGATGGTGGAGTAACCTGGCAACAGATTGCAAAAGTGTTAGACCCAGCAGTTGATTTTCACGCCATGACGCTAAGCAAAAGTGATCCCAATTTGATTTTGGGTTTTGATAGTGGCGGTAGAGGATTGTTCAAAACAAATGATGCTGGAAAAACATGGAATAATCTAGAGTATCCTGAATACATTTCTGCACTAGCAATTTCTCCTGATGATTCTCAAATATTTGCAGGAACAGGAAACGGGATTTACAATTCTAATGATGCTGGAAAAACTTGGAATCATATTGCATACAAAGGATTGACCGTATTAGCTATGAATTTTGATGATGAAGGAATTTTGTTTGCATCGGTGGATACGTTTGGTTTGGTTCGTTCAGATGATCTTGGAGCAACTTGGAAAGATTTACCAGACATTGATCTTACAGTTACCAATATTGCTTTTGATTCGCCAAATAAAATACTCTATGTAGGCGGATTTTCATCTGGAGGGTTTCAAGAAGTCTACAAGCTTCCATATGATGTAACATCATACGAACTAATTGGTACAAACAAGGGACTCTGATTATATAATTCAAATTATTGTATCTTTAATCTGACAGCGATTCAATTCTACCTGCATGTTTTTCCTTGTACAAAGTTCTACATGACCCACAACAAAAGAATCTCTCATACTGACCAAACTTCAACACATGGGGCTTGCCTGATATTTCACCTTCGCAATAATCACAATTAGCTTTTAGTGAAAGACCACTTTTAATCTGATTTTCTGTCACTTTCAAGTTTGTACTTGATAATTCCTTTTGCAGTTTTTTATCAACTAGCTTTTCATCTAGTATTGGAGAAATTGATTTGATAAATCCAAGGTTTACCAATCTTTGGTATCTTGATTTTATAGTTGGTGTGCTTACTGACAACTCCCTTGATATGTGTCTAAATGACTTGCGCCCATCACTCATCAGTGATTTTATTATAGATACATCCAAATCATCTAACTTGTGTGCCAATAATCAATTTCCAGTGTATGGATATTTAACAATTGGACTTTACAAATGACAGCTCATCTTTGAGACAATTTGCTGATTAACTCTTTTTTGGATGGAATACCCACAAATTCCAGTTTATCATTAATTACTATTCCCGGTGCAGTAAATATTGGATATTTTTCTAGATATTCTGGGTTTTCAGTAACATCAATAACATCATATGATACACCAATATCGTCAAAGATTTTTTCCACTATACTACAATTGGAACATGCAGGAGTCGTCAGAATTTCAATTTTCATGATTACTCAAATTGATCAGGGTTTTGCTCAAAAGCCCATCTGCAGCTTGCACAACAAAAATAGTATTTCTTGCCTTTGTGTTCTATATGATCATGTTTTTCATCAATTTCCATCCCGCATACTGGATCTTTCATAATGTAACTTTCATACTCCTGTTGTTTTTGAAATACCATATTATTGGAAATATGATCAAACCCGCAAACATTATTGGAACAATGTAATTTGGAATTATAAAATTATACGGATTTTGATGTACGTGTTGTCCTATGTGAAATTCAACAGGTAATCCGGTCATCGATATTAGATTAATCCAACCAAGATGCACTATTGTACCTTCATACCAAACATGTCCTCCCGGAATACCATTAATTATTAAAAATGCACCAATCAAAACAAGCATCCATCCTGTAATCTTTTCTACTTTGATTCTGTTTGTTGTTAATCCTTTTGTAGCATTTACTCCAAGTACGGCAAGAAGTGAAAACAAAATCAAAGGTATTGCTCTTCCAACACCATGCACAAGACCCAATGAAGAACCAATCTCCAAACTTCCAGTCCCTGCGATGTAAATTAAAAGCCAGTAAAACATTGGATTTGGACATCCAACTCCGGCATTACCAAGTAAAATACCCATCAGATATGACTTTACATATTCGCCTCTATTTTGAATAAATTTAGGTGTCTTGGAATATGTTGGCATTTTAAATGTGATCAATTTTAGCTGCGATAAACCAAAAACAAATCCTGCAATTCCAGCTATCAAAAACATTATTGTGGAGAACTGATCAAGGGATGCAGTTTTTCCAATTGTTGCCACAGCTAAACCATACAAAGTTATGGTTGTGGTCAGTCCTGCACCAAATAATATGGCCATGCTCAAACCCTTTTTGTATCCTTTTCCCATGCTTAATGGAATTATGATAAACACTAGTGGAAGTGTACAGGGTAAAATAATCATTGAAAGGCCAGCAACATAAGCGATAATCAACCAAGATGAATACGAAAATTCACTTCCAGATTTTACAGCAAGATCACTAGTTAATGAAAAGATTATTCCAAGAAAGATAAATGAGAACAAGACAAATGCCAGAATGACGCCGGATTTTTTGACAAGTATGGTTGACATAACTTTGTAATGATACACCACATACTTGAATACTAGACTTTACAAATTGAAAATGGAGAAAAGATTCTATATTCATTATGGATTTAGAAATTGAGACATCTTGAAATCAAAGAAAAAACAGTGTCAAGAAGATTATTCCAAATTACATCCAAATCTTCAAACAATAGTCGTTTTCTATCATTGTTAAGATTCTACAATCTTTTAACTTTCTTGAATTGCCTAATCTGATCAATTAAATTAGTAAGTATCACAATTCAAAATCTAGCAGATATTAAATTGACCAAATTTTAAAGTTAAGTTAATGCCCTTTTTGGCATTTGAAATTAACATAGTTGGGCTCGCATTATCATCAGTTTGGTGACGAATGAATTTATTTACAGATTAATTCAAGGCAATCTGTGCGGGGATCGCCTAGCTTGGTAGGGCGTGGGATTGCTAATCCCATGTCAGCAATGACTCGTGGGTTCAAATCCCTCTCCCCGCGCCATTAAATTGTGTATATAGTTGGGGCATGAGATTTTGCACTTTTCTCCTTCTAGAAATAGTGTTTAGGAATTGGCAGTGTTCAACAAAAAATCATTATCAATAAAAAAGAATAACACACAGATCAAATACGTAAAACAGGGTATTCTCGATTTTCTGAAAAATTCAGTTTTAATTCTGGAAACCTATGCAATCCAAATTTTGAATTAGGTTCTAATAATAATGCTAAAAATCTTCCACCTAACTGAGCGGTTGGAAATATAACATAATCTGATATTGAGATGGTTTTGATTTTTTTCTTTATACGTTTCTTTGATGTTTTTCTATCTGTCTGTGAATCTTTTAGATGGTATACTTCAACTTGTTTCTGAATATTAGTTTTAGAATGATGTGAAAATCCATGTTTTTTCAAAACTTCAAGTAATGTGGTAAGCGATTTTGGAACCAAATACCATTCAGGCATTTCAATAAATTGGGCTATCTCAATGTTGGGAGAATATCTCTTGAGATTTACTTCACTGGTTTGTTTGGTTTTTGAATTTTTGAGTTCCATTTTCAATATCTCATTAGATTCTCTGTAACGTGCTCGTATAGGTACAAGTTCATTCATTTTTGGAATATGTTCCTTTTTTTCAAATTCTTTTTTGTTTTTTTCAGCCCAATTAATTATACTACAAAGTGCATGATATTGAGACGATATAGTTCTCTTTTCTCCTTCAATTCCATCTTTTTTGAGAGGCTCTCTTCCCTCCAGTATAATACAAAATGCACCAAACTTCAAAGATAATGAATTTCTGGCATCTTTGATATCAATTGTACTGTGTCTTATTTTTCCAGATTTTTGAAATATCGCGTATCGCTCACAGGACATTCCTTTTGAGTGAAGATCAGATTTTAATGTTGTAAAAAATTCATTCAATTTATTATCACTCAGTATTTGTAATATTGCCGGATTTGTTGGGATATCTACAAATATATCGTGACTAAGTATCATCTGTTTTTTTAGTAAATGTTTTCTTCGTGGAGGATAATTATGAACATCAATTATTATTTTGGGCATCCAGCCTCTCACAAAAGAATGAATTGCTGCAATCTCATTACTTTGAAGGGATATGTGATCTCGATTGAGGTCTATCGACTTTGAATTCTCCCTTGTGTTATTTTCATAACCGTCAGGATTTACATCAGTCAAAATCGCAGCAAAAAATGAACAATCCGATTTTAGTTTCAGATATTTTACAAGTTCATCTACTGCTTTTCTTGAATATTTTTCATCACCATGTTGCCCTGCAATAATAAAAATTCTCATTGATGATTCTTTATTCCCAATAAATTCTACTGTAACAGGTTTACCAAGAGTAGACTGTCCAATTACAATACTTTGCTTAGTTAGATCTGCTGTCATTTTTCTCTTGATTTACATGAATTGTTTTGTATAATGGAGATGAACACAATTGATCATAAGAGCCAACATCTTCAATTTTTCCATCGTATGCCATAATTATTTGATCAACGTTTTTTATCAATTCCAAATTGTGAACGATAAACAGTATGGTCATACTGTTTTTCAATTTATTGAGATTTGATATTAGAATGGATTCTGAATTTGAATCCAACGCAGATGAAGGTTCATCAAGTAGTAAAATTCTAGGTTTGCCAAGTAATGCGCGTGCAATGGTGATTCTTTGAGCCTGCCCTCTGGATAATGTAATTCCTCCTTGACCCAAAACAGTTTGGAAATTATCTTCCAAATCCATTATGAAATCAAGTGCATCAGCCATTACACAGGCATTTTCTATTTCTTCCATCGTAGCATTTGGATTGCCAAGTGAGACATTTTCATAAATTGTTCCTGAGAAAATCATTGGATTTTGAGTAACTACTGAAATTTGTGATCGTAGCGACTCTATTGTAACATTTTTAATATTTTGTCCATCAATCAAAATTTCACCCTCGGTTGAATCATATAATCTTGGAATTAATCTCAGAAACGAGCTTTTTCCTGAACCACTTTTTCCAATTATTGCAATCAGACTATGATCTTTCAGATCGAGTGAGACATTGGACAATACGGGTAATTTTTGATATGCAAAAGAAACTTTGTTAAATTGTATGGACCCATTTGATACAATCAACGGTTTTGCATTCTGGGATTCTATCACAGAAGAAGGCAAATCTAAAATTTCTTGTATTCTCTCCATTGATACTAAGCTTTTATTGTAAGTGCGCATTACATCTGCAAATCTGCGTATTGGCGAATAAACAAACATCACTAGTCCTGTAAAAGTGACTAGAGTTCCAACAGACATATTATTTTGCAAAACTTGTAATCCTCCATACCACCAAGTTAATGCCAAGCCTATGGATGTCAATCCCCAAGCTATTCCTGCTATCATTGCAGAATACTTTTGAACTCTTAGTTCTATTTTTTCTACCCTGTTTACTTGGTTAGTGATTTTTCCAATACGGTGTTCTCCAACATTTGAAGTTTGTATCGTCTCAATTCCATCAAGATCCTCCTTAAGAAAAGTGGTTAATTTTGCACGTCTTTTTCTAATCTTTCTAGCAGTTTTGCGCATCATTTTTTGTAATCTCTGAGTTAGGAGAAATTGAATTGGTAAAAGAGAGGATGCTATTGCTGCAAGAACTGGCTCCATGATAAAGAGGACCATTAAAGGATAGATAATGCGAAAAACATTCACAATAGTTTTGAGTATTGTACTTTCCACAAATGTCCTTATCGAATCTGTATCAAGAATAGCGCGGTTTAATAAATCTCCAGAACCAAATTTTCCGTGATTATCCAATGATAACGTCTCTATTTTATAAGCCAGTTCTCTTTGCAAATCAAAAACAAAATTCCTGCTGATCCTAGCTTTTGATGTTGTCCCAAAATATGCAGCCACACCATATAATACCGCAACTAAAATCAACCCAAATATTGATAATTCTAAAATTTGCTTACTAGAAGTTCCTAATGGTATAAACCCATAAATGGTTGCTTCCCCCCCTTTAATACCATCAATCAATGCACCTGTAAGAATTGGGATCTGCATTGGGATCATAACAAATAGAACTGACCAAAAAATTGCAATAAACAACCTAAGTTTGTAATTCTTTAATCTGCGTAATGCATATTTTAGTGGAGAAATTTGAGACAATTATTTTTTAATATATTTGATTACACTCTTTGATAAATCTATTCCTGCATCTGCAGATGAAATTAACTGTATTTCACTATTTTCTGTAAATTCCTTTGATGATAATGGTGATGATGTAATAGCTCCAGATACTGCAATAACATCGTAACCCCACTTTTGTAGTTGCTTTGATGAGAACAATGCAGAAGGAGCACTTTCAGCAGCCAAGATTACGCCCTTTGTATTACCGTGTATTTCTTTGTTAGTAAGAAGCATTTTTGTTTCACGTTGAAGTATACCATCTGCAATTTCCATCACTATTACATTTGGAGAAGTCTTCTCAATATCTGAAAGCATTGTTTTGAATAAACTCAACAGTTCTTCTTTCTTACAAAGATATGTTGATGGAAATCCATAATCACTAAAATCTATTACATAATCCGCAGATGCAGAATATAGTTCATTTTTATCTCTGTTTGAAACACTTCCAGTCAATTTACATGCTGCAACTTTTAGTCCTTCTTTGGATAGTCCGTTGATTAATTTACTGGCAGAGGTTGTCTTACCACTATTCATTCCAGAACCAACAACTAGAATGAGATTTTTTGGTGCAGGTTTTGAAGTGGATTCATGAAAAAATAATTCTTTTAGGTTAATTCTATTACCTTGCTTATCTATTAGTAATCCTTGAAAGACTAGTTTAGTAGATTTTTTCATAGATCTGTGTTTGTATCTTACAGTACCTACCATGCCCGCCGCAGTTAACATGCTTATTTTATCTAATTTTCCAACTCTGCCTTCAAAACCGTCAGTTGCATATCTATTCCCAAAGACTCCTACAAAAAAGTCATTTTCATATAGACGTAGTTTTTTGTCATCTTTGGTTACAATATTTTGATGATATCCGATTTCTTTTACTCTAAACAAACCAAGATCACCAGGAAGAGGTTTTGACAGTGGAGCTTTTTCAATATAAAATTCTGAGTCGTCGATTAATCTTGTAGCCCAAGACCATCTTACGTCCTTATCTAAGGATTTGTTCTTCAGAATCGACATTTGCAACATTTACATCGTTTCCTTGAGTTCATTTGTTTTATTCATTACGGAGTATTTCTCTGTAAACACAGTAAGAAACTCGTCTGAACCTAATTAAAACAAATTGCAGAATCTATGAACTGAGTCCAACATGTAGGATTAACCTATGAACATATTAGTAATTAGATTGGAAATTTATCATATATGTTTATCGGAGAAGAAAATGCACAGTATCATTCAAATAAATTTCCACTAAGTTTTTGTTATACTCCTCTTGAAGATAATTATTGTCAGTTATTAACGACTCAAAATTTAAAAAATCAATTTTATCTGCTCTTGCAGACGAGGATATGATTCAGATTATAAAACATACTACAGATAATCCGATATCGGGTAATGATATAATAAAACTATGTAACATTCCACATAGCACTGCATATAGAAAACTAAAGTTGATGTTAGAAGAAGGATTGATAGCAATCGCCGAAATAAAATTTACAGAGGATGGTAAGAAATTTACATTATTTCAAAGTACAGTACATTCAATTAATGTAAATATGGAAAAAAATGGAATTATGACAGTTACAGCTTTAAAAAACATCGGTGCAAAGCAGTTCACAGCAAAAAAATTTCTTTCAATAGATATGGAGTGACATGGAAAATTTTATTTTGAATGTATTAAGTGGTGTTTTGATTATATCCATAGGGGCAATACCTGGATTTCTATCTTTAAAAACTACAGGAAATATACGAATACTTTTAATTGCATTGACAATGTTTACCTTAGTTCATGGCCTCTATCACTTTTTAGATAGCATTGGTTTTGAGTTCATATCTGATTCTGTAATTCGACCTATCTCGGTTCTAGTTTTGATTGCATTTGGTATTATTACATTAATAATGAAAAGAAAAAGTGTCATTAAAGGGAGCACCATAAAAAATTGACTCTCAATGAAGTGTTGACATTTTTTATTTCTAATGTAACACTAAATTTACTTCTAGTTGCATTTGTAATTTTTAGCATAATATCCATCAAGTCAGGTATTCGAAGCTTTCAATTTCAAATATCAATTTTTATTATAATTTGGATTGCTGCTGAAATATTACACGTTTTTGGCGAATCTAATTTCTTACCAAACCCAAACCTAGAACAATTATCTCCAATTATTCATACTGTTTCCATGATTTCAATTAGCCTTGTCTTTTTGCTGCGATATATTCATGTCAAAAAAGATGAAAAAAAATTCATAGCCAACATTGAGAACCAAGATTGATAAAGATTCATGACATTTTTCATAATACCAAGATTATTCAACACCGCAACAAAATAAGACATTCTATTTGTTATCAAATCAATTATGATAATTTGTTTTTAATTTTTTAACACTCAAATATTTTCATTAAAATTATTTTGTATATGTAGATATTATGCATCTGTCACAGTGAGTTCATTTTGTGGGATTCGTCGTTTTATTTAATACCTTCATCTTGCTTCAAATAAACAACTAATGAATCGGTCTTCCAAAATAGCAATCATTTTTGGTATTGTAGCTGTTGTACTAGTTGCTGCAGCATTAACTGTACACTTTAGACTTTCAGAAACGGAAAGATCCGAAATAGAGTCCGGAACTGAACAAAATGAAAAAGAAAGTGCAAGTCAAGTAGCAAATGAGATTGTAAATAGTCTTCAAAACAAGCCAGAGACAGAAGAAAATGAAAGTGCAGAACAATCTGAAATCACGGAACAAAATGAAAATGCCGAACAAACTGCGAATGCACCAAATACCACTGTTGATCAAATTGATATTTTAGTAAAAGAAATAGACGAAGTGTATCGATGGTCAAATTCAAATGAAACAAATCCTACCATAACACTTTCAGCGAATATAGACAATGTCATCCAGTTCACAAACCCAACTGACACAAAACATGCATTCATAATCGAAGCAGATGGAACAGAGCCTCTAGCAGATTTTGATATTGGCCCTGACTCAGCAGGTAAACTTACAATCAAACCTACAGCAACAGGTGTTTTTGAATATCATTGTGAATATCACCCAGATACAATGAAGGGAATCCTCATTGTAGTACCATAAACTAATTTTTCAAATCACTCATTTTTGTTAAAGAATTTAATTTTTTATCAAATTAGCTTAGGCAAAAAAATTTAGCTTGTGGAATCACAAAAGCATATAAGACAAATCCAAAGCTTTGTTCCAACCATGGACCAGATAAAACAAAATCCAGAATCAAATCAAAAATTACATAACGAGAAAACCAAAGTGGCAATCATATCGATAATTGCATCTGCAGCACTTACAATTCTAAAATTGATTGTTGGGGTTTCTACCAATAGCCTTGGAATCTTATCTGAAGCATTTCATTCTGGATTAGATATTGTTGCTGCAGTAATGACATTTTATGCAATACGTATTGCAATGCGACCACATGATTTGAGATACACCTATGGTTATGCAAAACATGAAAGTCTAGCAAGTTTAACTGAAATAATTTTACTATTCATTGTTGCGGGATGGATATTTTACGAAGGAATACATCGAATATTTTTTGAGCCAATCCAACCCACTGTAACGATTTTTTCAATAGGGATAATGGTTGTGTCAATTATAGTAGATTTTGGAAGATCAAAGGCGTTGTACCGTGTTGCAAAAAAATCTAAAAGCCAAGCCTTGGAAGCAGACGCACTTCATTTTAAAGCAGACATGATTACATCTGCGATTGTTATAGTGGGATTGTTAGCTGTATTTCTATTAAACATCCCCAACGCCGATGCCTATGCTGCAATTGTCATTGCAGGTATGATAATTTACACATCCCTTGGTCTTGGCAGAAGAACATTAGATGTTCTTTTGGACAAGGCACCAAAAGGAATCTACACACAGATAATAAA
>JAEMQG010000004.1 GCA_022758935.1 Candidatus Nitrosopumilus sp.
AATGCGTACTTACAATAAAAGTATAGTGTCGATGGAGAGAATACAAGAAATTTTAGACCTACCATCTTCTGTTACCGAATCCCCCGATGCAAACCCGTTGATTGTATCAAATGGGTCTATACAATTTAACAAAGTTTCTTTTTCATATCAAAAATTACCTGTATTATCAAACGTTTCACTAGATCTGAAAGATCATAGTTTGATTGCAGTAATTGGAAAAAGTGGTTCAGGAAAAAGTTCGTTTCTAAGATTAATTCCGAGATTGTATGATCCAAGTGAGGGTGAAATTTTGATTGATGGACAAAATATTAAAAATGTTACAATGGAATCTCTACGATCACAAATTGCAGTAGTTACTCAAAACCCAATGATTTTTTCAGGAACAATTTATGAAAATATCTCATTGGGAAACCCAAATGCTTCAATGACAGAAATAGAAGATGTCTGTATGATGGCAGATGCACTTGGTTTTATAATGGACTTGGAAGATAATTTTCAAACTATTTTGGGTCAGGGTGGAATTACACTATCTAGAGGACAAGCTCAAAGAATCACCATTGCTCGTGCATTACTAGGCAAGCCAAAAATCTTGTTACTTGATGAGCCTTCATCTGCGCTAGATTCAAATTCTGAATCTATTTTGATATCTAACCTCAATAAATTGAAAAAAAATATGACTATTCTATTTATAGTTCATAATTTGGAATTGATAAAAAATGTTGATCAGATAATTATGGTACACAGTGGAAAAATTGAGGATATTGGATCTTATGCTCAATTACAATCATCTCCATCATACAGAGCGATTTATGTGAATCCAGAAAAAAATGACAGACCCCATAACTAGTATGCAAAATATCGTAATTGGATATTCAGTTCTTGGTAGACCCATTACAGTAGAATTTATAGGTGACAAAGAATCATCCACCAGAATTTTTATTATTGTAGGACAGCACGGCGATGAAAAATATTCTAGAAAAGCCGTGGAACAATTGGTAAACCATCTTAAACAAAGATCAACCCATTCATTTTATGTTGCTATTTTGATTGATGCTAATCCTGATGGCTATGAGAATAACACCCGAAGGAATTCAGAATCAATAGATCTTAATCGAGATCATGTCATGCTTCAAAGTATTGAAACTGTTGCAATTCATTCTTTTGTAAGAGGTTGGATGCCAAAAATAATTATTGATGTTCATAACTATCCGCCACGAAGAAAACATTTACTAAAAAAACATTTGATACTTAGTCATGACATATTTGTAGATATCCCAACAAATCCGGCAATATTACAAATACTAGATGATAATAAAATAAATGGATTTTTTATGGCATTAAAATCAGATCTTCATTCCAAAGGAATCTCTTGTGAACGATACACCATTTTTCAAAAATCGGGAAAAATAAGACACAGTACAATTGATATCCAAGACGCCCGAAATTCTTTATCGCTTAGATATGGCGCGTTTTGCATTATATTAGAAGGGCGAGAGCCACTCAAAAAAGATGGAAGTGTGGGAGAGAACAGAACCATCTCGTCTCAATATTGTGCACTTTATAGTATAATTAATTGGCTTGAAAAAAACAAACATGAATTTGAGAAAAAAACACACATTCCAAAAAAGAATGAACTTGTTCCTGTAAGAGCACATTACAGAGATTCTAATGAAATATTGAAAATGGATCTTAAAAATTCAAAAACTAAAATAACAAGTGAAATAAGTCTCAAAAAGTATTCTCCTAACATTGAGATCACAAAATTTATTGAAATGCCTGAAGGATATGTCGTTCCAAATTCACTTACTGCATTAATGGAGGTTTTAAAAAAACATGGTTTTTCACATGATTCTAAAACTAATATTCAGAAGCAAGTTAAAATTTATTATTTGAGTGATTCGTTAACAGATAGGGGATCTAAGCGTATGAGAGAGAAAATCAAAACAATTTCATTGTCGGATTATGTTGTATTTCCAATCGCTCAATTGGGTGGGAGATTTTTAGCATTATTATTGGAACCTCGTTCAAAATTTGGATTGCATAGATTCCACGAATTAAAACTGAATTTTTTAGAAAAACAAGAATACCCCATATTGCGTATTTGATCTTAAATTTGTCTTTTTACATTTATTTTTTAAAATAATGAAAATAGTGCTTGTATTAATGCAAAAAATCAAAAGTGCACGCTCTTTTGCCTCTAAAAATTCGATATGTCTCAGATGGAGGCTTTCTTGCTAAAACCACGGATGCTATCATATGGTAAAAACATCAACACATAATTATTTTAGAAAATTATCATGTAATGTGAAAATAGCATATCTTTGAATCATGTTGCAATTTTTTCTTAAATTAAATTCTCTCAAGTTTTATTCAAGACTCAAATCTTAATTTGAATTTTTTTGTATGATATGAAATAAAGAATAGAGATAATATGTAGTTCAATTTATCATAGTCGTATACAAAATATATTATTCAAGTTTTTCATAGTCTAAATAATTTTCATATCAATTTATTAGTACTATGGTGCATCTACTTGTAAAACAGCTTCAGATAATGGACCGATTGAAAAGTTGGTGTTGGATTCACCTTCTGCTAAAAGATACATCACATACATTTGATCAGTAGTAACGGTTGGAGCTTTGGCACTAAATTGTATGGTATCGGCTTGATTAGTAGCACTGCCCAAATTTGTTGCAAGTGTTGCGATAATTTGGTGTGACCCATCACCGTGAGTCAGCAAGGTAGGAGCAGGCGATGTCACAAAGCCATAATTATTTAAAATAGCCACATTAGTCCAGTCTTTAGGAATGTTGATTACCAACTTTCCGCCAGATTTGATATAAGTACTAGAATCAGTATCCAAATCAGCAAAAACAATATTAAATGTCTGCGTACTACCAGGCGCAATACCAGTTCTTGTGATCTTCATGTCACTATTAGTTCTAGAGTCTACAACATTTGAAAGATAAATAGTACCTATACTGTCAGCTCCGTCATACATTGTAGTCTGGTATCCAGCCTTTCCAAATGCACCCACATTAGTAAACACTGATGCTTGAACAACGATTGATTCCAAATGTGTAACTCCTGCAATAGCGCCAGGTGTGACTTTGACCAAAAATGGCTGTACGGTAAATGGTGGAATTGTAATAGGACTGGTAAAATCTTCCCACATGATAAGATTTTCTGATGGGCAATTCCATTTGTTGGTACCTACAGGAAAGAGGTTAGTTGCAGGACCACATCCTGAGGTGAAGATCTTGTCGTTGTTATTTGCACCAGGTGCAAAAGCAGTAATTGTCACTTTACTTACAGTCATTGTTGCATTTACGGGATTTGCAATATTTACGCCCCATAATGCTTGTTGTGGAGAATCGCCCTGAGCCCCAGGAATTGTTAAAAATAGTTGAGGCCTAGCAAGTAAATCGGCATTTACAGAATTTCCGGTTCCGCCAGTACCAGTGCTGCCAGTGCCTTTGTCATCTAAACGTAATCTGCTTACATCTGATGAAGTATTGCTTGTAATACTTTGACCATTAAGTGTACCCGTTGCAGACCCAGAAAATGTAACCGCCGTTCCATCAACACCGTCTAACGTATAAGTCCAGGAAAATAAAACAGACTCTCCAGCACCAAGTGTTGCAGATGCAGGATTTGGAGATGAGCAATGTGTTGTACATGTTACTTGGGATGGCTTAGTACCAGGAAGAGGTACAACATTTTGTATGCTAGATGAACCGGTATTTGTTACAAGCATTGCAATTGTGACATTTTGTCCTAGAATTACATCAGGAGGATCAGTGATCAGTTTTGCCCTCAATGCACCAGATGAAGATCCAGAAGTAAGTTCAGCAATTTTCATAGTTCCCAATGTAGAAATTACTTTGACATCATACGTGTTTGGTGTAATTTTAAGTGGTTTTGTTGCAAGAACATTTGATGCAAAGCCAGATGGAACGATTGCATCATTTGAATTTATAGAAAATTGGGTTGCAGGTTGCGTAGTTAGAGTTTTGTTAATAATCCAGATATGAGATATTTCAACTGGATTTTGACCTCTGTTATCAACAGAGACAGTTAGGAAATTAGTAGAGTTTGTAAAAACATCAATGTCAAATTGTTCTTGCTGTTTTTTGAGCTCAATGTTAGCAACCGCTAGATGTGTGCTAACAAGATCACTTTGTGAGTTCAAAGCAAGACTTAAACCAGAAAAACCAGCAAGCATCAAAACAGTAAATATCAGTGCTCCAACTATAGATGAGATTCCACGCCTGGATGTTAGATGTGTTGATCTGTATTTGAAAATCATAGTACGTTTCCACTCTCTATTAAAAATTCTATAGGCTGATTAGCACCAATGTTTAATAAAACCTTCATTGCCTTGTTTAGAGAAATATTTGGAATGGTACGATCTAGTTTGATCAAAAGATTTACGGTTTGTCCACCTTTAACTTCATTGGTAGCATATTGTTTGGTGGAAGCGGTCTTCAATATTGAGAATTTACCGTCGTGAGGATAATTGCCACCAGAATTCAAGTCATTTGAAAGATTCAAGGTAGCACCAGCGGTTTGTGGATCCCAATTATGTTTAACATAGTTTAGTTGAATACTACTCAAGAAAATGGAATTAATGTTGTTGTTTGTAATTTGAATTACAAAAAATTCAGAGAGGCGGGGTATCAGGTGTATGCGGTCAATCCGCGCATTTCCACTTATGATGGCGCGCCGTGTTATGCGGACCTGAAATCCATTCCCGAGAAGCCCGATGCGGTTTTCATGTTGACCAATCCCAAAGTGACCGAGCAGATCGTTCGGCAGTGTGTGGATCTGGGAATCAAAC